>NZ_JBHWIE010000032.1:0-49424 GCF_042732085.1 Actinosynnema sp. NPDC059797 | reverse complement strand
CACCTGGACCACCCGGTCCTTGAGCAGGTAGCCCACGCCGTCGGCGTGCCCGGTGAGCAGGTCGACGGCGTAGCGCTGCTCGACGTACTGCGACAGCACCAGCACGCCGACGCCGGGGAAGCGCCCGCGGATCTCCAGCGCCGCCCTCATGCCCTCGTCGGTGTTCGTGGGCGGCATCCGCACGTCGGTCACCACCACGTCCGGGAGGTGCGCGGCCACGGCGTCGACCAGCGCCGCCGCGTCGCCGACCGCGGCCACCACCTCGTGGCCCTCCTCCGCCAGCAGCCGCACCAGGCCCTCGCGCAGCAGCGTCGAGTCCTCGGCCAGGATCACGCGCACGCGGCGCCCTCCCGCGCCGGCACGCCCAGCGGGATCCGGGCGGTGACCACCGTGGGGCCGCCGACCGGGCTGCTGACCTCGAACTCGCCGTCCAGCGCGAGCACCCGCCGGGACAGGCCGGACAGCCCGCCGCCCGCCGGGTCCGCGCCGCCGGCGCCGTCGTCGGAGACCGCGACGCGCACCGCGCCGCCGGCGCCCGGGAGGTCCGCGGGGGTGATGTCCACGTCGATCATGGTCGCACCCGAGTGCTTGGCCGCGTTCGTCACCGCCTCGCACACCACGAAGTACACGGCGGTCTCCACCCCCGGCGGCGCGTCCGGCGGCGCGCAGCGCAGCCGCACCGGGATGGGCGAGCGGTCCGCCACGGCCTCCAGCGCCTCCGCCAGGCCGAGCGAGTCCAGCGCGGCCGGGTAGACCCGCCAGGCCACCTCGCGCAGGTCCTCCAGCACGTGCCTCGACTCCTCGTGCGCCTGGGCCAGCAGGTCCGCCGCCGCGCCGGGGTTGCGGCGGGCGCGGCCGAGCAGCACGCCCAGGGCGACCAGCCGCTGCTGCACGCCGTCGTGCAGGTCGCGCTCGATGCGGCGGCGCTCGGCGTCCACCGCGGCCACGATGCCCGCCCGGCTCGCGGCCAGCTCGTCGATCCGCCGGCGCAGCAGCTCGGCCTCGCCCGGCCCCAGCCACCGGTCCGCGACCTTCCGCTCCAGCGCGACCACGCCGAGGATGCCCTGGACCTCCAGGTAGAGCAGCACCACGCCGACCAGGGCGCTCAGGGCGAACTCGGGCCAGTCCTCGGTGAGGTCCAGCCCGCCCCCGGGACCGCCCAGGACCCCGCCGACCAGCCGCTGGAGCACCGCGAACCCCTGGTACAGGCCGTAGTACAGCCAGGCGACCACGACCCCGCCGAACAGGCCGACCGGCGCGCGCACTGCGAGGTACCGAACCGACCGCTCCCCGGTCGGCTCGGCCGTGTCGATCCCGAAGGACCACCGGAGGCGCCGCCGCTCCCATTCGGCGACGGTGGGCGCGGCCGGCCGGACGAACGCCACGACCAGCAGGTTCACCACCGCGGTGAGGAATCCGAGTGACAAACCGGCAACAAAACGCAACCCCCTGTGCACTTTTAACAGGCTAGTAGACCCGAACGTGCTATGGCGCCACCCGGGGCGGGCCGCCGAGGATGTCTCAACGTGCCCTCTATCGCCGTCGTTGGTGCAGGTCAGGCCGGTCTTGTGCTCTCCGCCGCAATGCTGCGGGCCGGGTGGCGGGTGTCGCTGTACTCCGACCGGACGGCCGAGGACCTCCTCGCCGACCGCGGTCGCCCCACGGCCTGCCTGTTCGGGGACCAGGTGGAGTACGAGGCGGAGCTGGGCCTCGACTTCTGGCCGGAGGCGCCCCGGATGCGGCGCATCCACCTCGACCTGTGCACCGACGACCGGGGCGTGGCCTTCGCCGTGGACGCGCCGCTGCGCAAGCCCGGCCTCGCCGTCGACCAGCGGCTGAAGTTCTCGCGCGGCCTCCGGGAGGTGTGCGGGCGCGGCGCGTCGGTGGCGGTCGGCGCGGTGACCGAGGCCGACCTGGAGGACCTGGCCGCGTCGCACGACCTGGTCGTGGTCACCGCCGGCAACCGCTCGTTGGCCTCGCTGTTCGAGCCCGACCCGGCCCGGTGCGTGCACACCGCGCCGCAGCGGAGGCTGTTCATGATCAACATCCACGGGTACGACCTGGAGGCCCGGCCCGAGCACCGGGAGGGCGTGTTCTCGTTCCTGCCGGGGACCGTGGAGGTGTTCTGGGTCCCGTTCCACGACAAGGACGTGGGCGAGTCGCGCAGCGTCGTGCTGGAGGCCGCGCCGGGCGGCCGGGCGGACCGGTTCCGCGGCGTCACCACGGCCGACGAGGGGCTGGCCGCGCTCAAGGGCCTGGTGGACGAGCTGCTGCCGCACGAGTCGGCGTTCCTGCGGCCCGCCCGGCCGACCAGCCCGGTCACCTGGATCAAGGGCGAGGTCCTGCCGGTGGTGCGCAGACCCGTGGGCGTGCTGCCGTCCGGGCGGCACGTGCTGGGCCTGGGCGACGCGGTGGTGCTCAACGACCCGCTGACCGGGCAGGGCGCCAACAACGCCACCCGCATGGCGCGGTTCTTCGCCGAGGAGCTGGCCGCGTTCGACGGCCCGTACACCGCGGCCTGGCTGACCGGGCGGTTCGACGAGTGGTGGGAGCGCGGGCGCTACGCGAGCGAGTTCACCAACAAGATGCTGGCGCCGCTGACCGCCGCGCAGAAGGAGCTGATCCTCGCCGCGTCCCGCCACCCCGGGATCGCCGAGCGGCTGTGGGAGGGCTTCAACGACCCGTCGTCGCTGTCGCCGTGGTTCTTCGACGGCGACGCGACCCGCGAGTTCCTGGCCCGGTGGGACGTCGGCCGGCTGGACGTGCTGCGGTACAAGCTGGCGGTGGCGGCCCGGGTGGTCGGGCAGAAGCTGGTCAGGCGGCCCGTGGGCGGGCCAGTGACGACCTGAGCTCCTTCGCCGCGGCCCGTCCCGCCCGCGAGGCGCCGACCGTGCTGGCGGACGGCCCGTAGCCGACCAGGTGCACGCGCGGGTCCGCCACGACCCGCGTGCCCTCCAGCCGGATGCCGCCGCCCGGGTCGCGCAGGCGCAGCGGGGCGAGGTGGTCCAGGGCGGCGCGGAAGCCCGTGGCCCACAGGATCGCGTCGGCGCGCTGCCGGCTGCCGTCGGCCCAGACCACGCCGTCCTCGGTGATCCGCTCGAACGCCGGCCGCCGGTGGAGCACGCCGGTCCGCAGGCCCTCGCGGACGGCCGGGGTCAGGCTCAGGCCGGTCACGCTGACCACGCTGCGCGGCGGCAGGCCCAGCCGGACGCGGCGCTCGACCTCCGCCACGGCGGCGCGGCCCAGGTCGGGGGTGAACGGCTCGTCGGAGAACTCGGGCTCGCGGCGGGTGACCCAGGTGGTGCCCGCGGCGTGCCGGGCGATCTCCAGCAACTGCTGGACCGCCGACGTGCCGCCGCCCACCACGACCACGTGCCGCCCGGCGAACTCCTCCGGGCCCCGGTACTGCGACGAGTGCAGCTGCCGGCCCCGGAACAGCTCCTGGCCGGGGTAGCGGGGCCAGAACGGGCGCGTCCACGTGCCGGTGGCGTTGACCAGGGCCCGCGCGTCGAACGCGCCGCGGTCGGTCTCGACGCGCAGCAGGCCGCCGAGGTCGCGCACGACGCGCACGCGGACCGGCCGCAGCACGTCCAGGCCGTTGCGGCGCTCGAAGTCGGCGAAGTAGGCGGGCAGCACCTCGTTGGCGGGCGCGTCCGGGTCGGGTTCGGCGAAGGGCGCGCCGGGCAGGTCGTGGATGCCGTGCACGGTGGCCATGCGCAGGGACGGCCAGCGGTGCCGCCACGCGCCGCCGGGGCCGTCCTCGGCGTCGAGGACGCGGTGGTCCAGGCCGGCCCGCTTGAGGAAGTAAGCGGCGGACAGACCCGCTTGACCGGCGCCGATGACCACCACGTCCATGTCCACGGGAACGCCCGGCGCGCCGCGCCGCTTCCCCGGCGGCCGGTCGTGCCGGTCACACCCCTCCCGCGGGAAGGCAGCGGGGCCCCGAGGCGTTGTTCCGGGGTATGAGCCTCCGTGACGTGCCGCTGTCCGTCCTCGACCTGGCCCCGATCACCACCGCCGGGGACGCGAGCACCGCCTTCGCCCACACCCGCGAGCTGGCGCGGCACGTCGAACGGCTCGGCTACACCCGGTTCTGGCTGGCCGAGCACCACAACATGCCGGGCATCGCCAGCTCGTCGCCCGCGGTCCTGATCGGCCACGTCGCCGACGCCACGACCACGCTGCGGGTCGGCTCGGGCGGCGTGATGCTGCCGAACCACCCGCCGATGGTGGTGGCCGAGCAGTTCGGCACGCTGTCCGCCCTGCACCCCGGCCGCATCGACCTGGGCATCGGCCGCGCGCCCGGCACCGACCAGCGGACCGCCCAGGCGCTGCGCCGCACCGCCGGGCCGCTGTCCGTCGACGACTTCCCGCAGCAGCTCGCCGAGCTGACCGGCTACTTCGACGGCACCGAGCCGCTGAACGCGGTGCCCGCCGAGGGCAACAAGCCCGACGTGTTCCTGCTGGGCTCCAGCGGCTACAGCGCCCAGGTCGCGGCCCTGCACGGGCTGCCGTTCGCGTTCGCCCACCACTTCAGCGCGCAGAACACGCTGCCCGCGCTGGCCCTGTACCGCGACCGGTTCCGGCCGTCGGCGCGGCTGTCCGAGCCGTACGCGATCGTCTGCGCCTCCGTGCTGGTCGCGGACACCGACGAGCGCGCCGAGTACCTGGCGATGCCCGGTTCGCTGGCGTTCCTCAACCTGCGCCGCGGTCAGCCGGGCCGGATGCCGACCAACGAGGAGGCCGCCGCCTACCCCTACAGCGACCTGGAGCTGCTGTTCATCGAGGAGCGGCGCGCCGAGCAGGTGCTGGGCTCGCCGGGGACCGTGCGGGCGCAGCTGGAGCGGCTGCTCGCCGACACCGCGGCCGACGAGCTGATGGTGACCACGATGGTCGCCGAGCAGCCGGACCGCCTCCGGTCGTACGAACTCCTGGCCGACCTCTTCCAGCGTTCATCCGAACGGGTGAAGACTGAAGTAGAGGTGTAGCGGTTCGCCAACGGACCGCGATGATCGGTGTGAGCGCGCACGCCCCCCGACGCGCTCTCCAACTTCCGGGCGGTCCTCCGCCCGGGGCTCGGCCGCCGCCGACCCGCGTGGGTGCCACCCGGTGTGGTGCCGCCCACGCGGGCAGCCGTGCGCCATCACGGCTTGGCCACAGGCCGGCACCAGGTGCGCTTCAAGGCCCTCTTTCGGCCCCCGCGCGCCCCTCTACCCGTCATCGTGGTGGGCAGTCGCAGCAAGCCCACCGCCGGGGCGGGAAGGGGAGGTTCGTGAAGTTCGCCAGACTGGCCGTCGGCGCATGCCTGGGCTTGGCCGTGGCGGGGTGCGCGGACCACGGCGGCCTCGACACCGGGGCCCCGGTCCCCTCCGCGGTGGCCGAACAGGGCCCCGAGGGGTCCGGCCAAGGAGCCACCGAGTTCGGCACGCAGCGCGTCTGGGCCGGCGGCATGGCCGTCACGGTGTCGCGGCCGACCTCGCTCAAGCCCAGCGACACCTCGTTCCCCGAGTCGCCGCGCACCGCCGTGTTCACGCTCACCCTGGTGAACGACACCGAGGAGGTCTACCGCACCGGCGGGCTCGCGGTGCGGGCCGAGGTCGCGGGCCGGCCGGTGGCCGAGGTGCGCGACTCGGTGCAGGGCCTCAACGGCATCGCGGCCGCCGTCAGCGAGGTCGCCCCCGGCGACGAGACCGTGCTGACCGTGGCGTTCGCCGTGCCCGAGAACCCGGTGCGGCTGCGGCTGGTGGTCGAGCCGAACGGGACCGGGCAGGAACCGAGCGCCACGTTCGAGGGCACGGCCTGACCTGTAGCGTCTGCGCCCATGACCGAGCAGAAGCGACTGTCCCCCGGCGACCAGGCCCCGGCGTTCACGCTGCCCGACGGCGAGGGGAAGCCCGTGTCGCTGTCCGACTACCTCGGCCGCTCCGTGGTCGTCTACTTCTACCCGGCCGCGGGCACGCCGGGGTGCACCAAGCAGGCGTGCGACTTCCGCGACAGCATCGGAGACCTGGCGTCCTCCGGCTACGACGTGGTCGGCATCTCGCCGGACAAGCCGGAGAAGCTGGCCAAGTTCGCCGCCGCCGAGGGCCTGAACTTCCCGCTGCTGTCCGACGTCGACCGCGAGGTGCTCACCGCGTGGGGCGCGTACGGGGAGAAGCAGAACTACGGCCGGACCGTCATGGGCGTGATCCGGTCCACCTTCCTGGTCGACCCCGAGGGGAAGGTCAAGAAGGCCATGTACAACGTCCGCGCCACCGGGCACGTGGCCAAGCTGCTGCGCGAGCTGCCCGCCTGACCACGCCCGGCCCGCCGGGGTCAGCCCTGGGCCAGCGCCCGCAGGTGCGGCAGCAGTTGGCGCAGCGCGCGACCCCGGTGGGACAGCGCGTCCTTCTCCTCCGGCGACAGCTCGGCCGACGTCACGTCGTGGCCCTCCGGGCGGAAGACCGGGTCGTAGCCGAAGCCGTTCCCACCGCGCGGCTCGCGGGTGATCGAGCCCCGCCACTCGCCGCGCACCACGACCTCCTCGTCGGCCGACACGAACGCCGCCGCGCACACGAACGCGCCGCCGCGGCGCTCGTCCGGCACGTCGCGCAACTGGCCGAGCACCAGCTCCGTGTTGGCGAGGTCGTCGCCGTGCCTGCCGGACCAGCGCGCCGACAGCACGCCCGGCATCCCGTTGAGCGCGTCGACCGCGATGCCCGAGTCGTCCGCGACCGACGGCAGGCCGGTGGCGCGGAACGCGTCCCGCGCCTTGGCCAGGGCGTTGCCCTCGAACGTCGGCTCGGTCTCCGGCGCCTCGGGGAACTCCGGCACGTCGCCGAGGCCGACGACCTCGATGCCCTCCAGCCCCTCGGCCAGCAGGATGCGGCGCAGCTCGCCGAGCTTCTTCTCGTTGCGGGAGGCCAGCAGCAGCTTCACTTCTTCTTCGCCTTCGGCTCGGGCAGCACGCCGGGGTAGGGCAGGGCCAGCGCCTCCGCCTGGAGGCGGTTCAGCTCCGCGCACCCGGCCAGCGCCACGTCCAGCATCTTGTCCAGCGTCGAGCGCGCGAACGTGGCGCCCTCGCCGGTGCCCTGGACCTCGATCAGGGTGCCCGCGTCGGTGGCCACCACGTTCATGTCGACCTCGGCCCGCGAGTCCTCCTCGTACGGCAGGTCCAGCCGCACGCGGCCGTCCACCACGCCCACCGACACCGCCGACACCGCGCACGACAGCGGCTGCGGGTCGGCCAGCCGGCCGGCGGCGGACAGCCAGGTCACGGCGTCGGCCAGGGCGACGTACGCGCCGGTGATGGCGGCGGTGCGGGTGCCGCCGTCCGCCTGGATCACGTCGCAGTCGATGACGATCGTGTTCTCGCCCAGCGCGGCCAGGTCGATGCAGGCGCGCAGGGCGCGGCCGATCAGGCGGCTGATCTCGTGCGTGCGACCGCCGATGCGGCCCTTGACCGACTCCCGGTCGCCGCGGGTGTGCGTCGCCGAGGGCAGCATCGCGTACTCGGCGGTCACCCAGCCCAGCCCCGAGCCGGACCGCCAGCGCGGCACGCCCTCGGTCACGCTGGCCGCGCACAGCACCCGGGTGTTGCCGAACTCGATCAGCACCGACCCGGCGGGCCACTGCTGGAAGCCGCGGGTGATCCGGATGTCGCGCAGCACGTCGTCGTTCCTGCCATCGCTCCTCAGCACGGCACTACCCTATTGCGCTGAACCCGGGGACGGCCCACCGGCGTAGGGAGAGGCATGGCACTCGCGAACGACCTGGTCACGATCTTCGACCTCCCCGCGCACCCGCTGCTGGTCCACGCGGTCGTGGTGCTGCTCCCGCTGGCCGCCGCGGGCGCGGTCGGCCTGGCCGTGGTGCCGCGCTGGCGGCGGCGCTACACGTGGCCGCTGCTCGGCGTGACGGTGGCGGGCGTCGGCTCCGTCCCGCTGGCGCAGTGGTCCGGCGACCAGCTCTACACGCGGTTCGCCGACCTGGGTAATCCCCTGATCGAGCGGCACGCGTCGCTGGGCAACGACCTGCTGCCGTTCGCGCTGGGCTTCGGCGTGGCGGTGGTGGCGCTGCTGGTCGCGGGGCGGCTGGCCGACCGCGAGGGCGCGGCGGCGGCCGACGACGCGAACGTGCCCCGGACGTGGCGGCGGATCTCCGCGGTGGTGGCGGTGCTGGTGATCGCGGCGGGCGCGGCGGCGACCGTGCAGGTGGTCCGCATCGGCCACAGCGGCTCGACGGCCGTGTGGGACGGCATCGGCGCGAGCTAGGGGGTCCCGGAGCCGGTGTTCCCGGGCAGGACCAGCGGCGTCGGCGGCGCCTTCTTCAGGGTGCGGGTGACCGTGCACAGCTGCTCGACCGCCCGGCGCACGACCTGCTCCAGCGCCGCCAACTGCTCGTCGTCCAGTCCCGAGGTGTCGTAGTCGAGGGTGACCGGCACCGCGTCCAGCTCGTGCGCGCCCCCGGGCCGCACGTCGTCCGCGCGCGCCACCAGCCGCCCCTCGCCGACCCGGCGGGTGACCAGCGTCTCCGCGGTCACCGCCGCGCAGCCGGCCGCCGCGGCGAGCAGCAGCTCGACGGGCGAGAAGGAACCCTCCGCGCCCGCGCGGCCGACGCGCACCGAGGCGCCCCGGTCGTTCTCCGCCACGAAGTCGTGCTGACCGACCCGGCGCACCTCGACGTTCGACACCCGACCGACGTTAGTCGATCCGGTCCTTGGTGTCGGCCGCGATCTTGCGGACGTACGAGATGTCGCCGCAGTCCTCGTCCAGGCGGTCCTGCTTGATCTCCAGGAAGAGCCTGCCCAGCTCCTCGCGGCGCGAGTCGGCCACCTGCTCGCGGGCGTCGTTGAGGATGGTGCGCTCCTCCTCGTCCACGTGGTGGTTGAGCGCCTCGACCAGCTCCTCGAGCTTGCTCTCCCACTCCTCGGACTCGGTGTCGCCGACCTCCATCAGCGCGAGCAGCGCCTGGTGGCCCTCGGCGTGCTCCTCGGCGCCGTGGTCGACCTCGTCGTTGTCGACCTCCTTGTAGCGCTTGAGGGCCGGGTAGACCTCGGACTCCTCGGCCTCGGCGTGGGCCACGAGCAGCGCGGCCAGCTCCCCGAGCAGCGCGGTCCGGTCGGAGTTCCGGTCGCGCAGTTGGCGGAACAGTTCCTCGAACCTGCGGTGGTCTTCGAGGATCAGTTCGACGACGTCAGTTGCCATGGCCGCCGATTACCCGCGCCACCGGCTCGTCAACCGCGTAGGTGTCGCCCGCGGCGACGAGGTCCACGGGGCCGCGGAACCGGCCGCGCGCCTCGGCCAGCACGGCGCCCTTGTCGGTCCACGGGGCCACGTGGGTGAGCAGCAGGCGGCCGACGCCCGCGGCCGCCGCGAGGTCGCCCGCCTGCACGCCGGACAGGTGGTGCCCCGCCGGCCGGTCGTCGGCGTGGGTCCAGGTCGCCTCGGACAGCAGCACGTCCACGCCGTCGGCCAGGGTCCGCAGCGCGTCGCACGGCCCGCTGTCGCCGGTGTAGGCGAGGGTCGCGGTCCCGGTGGCGATGCGGAACCCGTACGCCTCGGTGGGGTGGTCGACGAGGACCGGGGTGATCTCGAACGGGCCGACGCGGAACGGGACGCCGTCGGCGAGGGCGTGGAACTCGAAGACGTCCGACAGGTCCGCGGTGAGCAGCTCCTCGGCCGTCTCCGCGTAGGCGCGGGCGAACCGGTCGGCGCTCTCGGACGGCCCGTGCACGGGCAGGCGGCGTTCGGCCGTGTCGTAGGGCGGGTCGGTGTGGTAGCGGCGGATCACGGTGAGGGTGGTGAAATCGCTGCAGTGGTCCGGGTGCAGGTGGGAGAACAGCAGCGCGTCCATCGAGAACGGGTCGTGGCGCGCTTGGAGCGCGGCGAGCACGCCACTGCCCAGCTCGATCGCGAGCCGGCAGCCGTCCGCCTCGACGAGGTAGCCGGATGCGGGGCCGTCCGGTCCCGGCAGGCTGCCCGAGCAGCCCAGGATGGTCAACAGCACCCGGCGAGCGTGCCGGCTCAGCAGTGGGTGCGGAAGGACGCGTTTTCCAACTGGGGCAGGAATCGCCGGGCGAGCTTGGCGAACGCGCCCACGTCGCCGGTGCACGAGAAGACCTGGTCGGGCGCACCCGTGCGGAACAGGTCCCGCTCGGTCAGCACCCGCACCACGTCCTTGACGGTCTCCTCGGCGCTGGAGACCAACGTCACGTCGTCGCCCATGACGAGCTGGACCACGCCGGTGAGCAGCGGGTAGTGCGTGCAGCCGAGGACCACGGTGTCGACCTCGGCGCGCTGGAGGGGTTCCAGGTATGCCTGGGCGAGGCCGAGGACCTGGCGGCCGGAGGTGATGCCGCGCTCGACGAAGTCCACGAACCGGTGGCAGGGCACGGCGGTGACCTCGACGCCGCGCGCGGCGGCGAACGCGTCCTGGTAGGCGCCGGAGGTGACGGTGCCCCGGGTGCCGATGACGCCGATCCGGCCGGTGCGGGTGGTGGCGACCGCGCGGCGCACGGCGGGCAGCACGACCTCGACCACCGGGACGTCGTAGCGCTCGCGGGCATCCCGCAGGCAGGCGGAGGACGCCGTGTTGCAGGCGATGACCAGCATCTTCGCCCCGTCGGCCACGAGCCGGTCGGCGATCTTCAGGGCGTGCTCGCGGACGCGGGCGATGGGTTGCGGGCCGTAGGGGGCGTTGGCGGTGTCCCCGACGTACCTGATCCGCTCCTCCGGCAACTGGTCCATGATCGCCCTGGCGACGGTCAGGCCCCCGACGCCGGAGTCGAAGATCCCGATGGGCGAGTCGGCGCTTGGCGTCACGCCCCGAGGTTAACCCTGGCGTCGCGGGCCACGCCCCAGGCCGCGAGCACGCCGCCGAGCGCGCCGAACAGGTGACCCTCCCACGAGATGCCGGGCTGGCCGGGCAGCACGCCCCACAGCGCGGTGCCGTAGAGGGCGAAGACGACCAGGGCCACCACGACCTGCCACGGGCTGCGCGCGAACAGGCCGCGCACCAGCAGGAACGCCAGGAAGCCGAACACCAGGCCGGACGCGCCGATGTGGCTGCCGGCGGAGCCGACCACCCAGGTGCCGAGCCCGCCGACGAGCCAGATGACGGCGGTGACCTGGAGGAACTGCTTGATCCCGCCCGAGGTGGCCAGGAAGCCCAGGACGAGCAGCGGCACGGCGTTGCCGGTCAGGTGGGCCCAGTCGGCGTGCAGGTAGGGGTACCAGAGGATGTTGTCCCACTCGGAGAAGTCGCGCGGGATCACGCCGTCGTCGTCGAGCCGCCCGCCCAGCACCACGTCCACGGCCTCGACCGCGTACAGGAACCCGACGAACCCCAGCACCACCGCGGCGGACAACAACGGGTTGGGCGGGATCACCCTCTTGACCAACGGCACGGCCCTCTTCCCACCCGCCCCGCCGTACCCCACCTCAGCCACCCCACCAATCTACGCGCGCCCCACCACCCCCGCGTGTCCTCCACTCCGACACCGCGTGTCCTCCACTCCGGTCGCGCGTGTCCTCCACCCCGACACCGCGAGTCGCGCACTCGGCGCCCGGAAGTGCTGTCCGAGTGGTGGGTTCACGGTGTCGGAGTGGAGGACACGCGATGCTTGAGTGGAGGACACGCGGGGGGACGTAGGGTGGGGGCGTGATCGAGGTGGCGGTGCGGGCCGAGGCGGCCTTAGGCGAGGCGCCCACGTGGGACCACGCGAGCGGGACGTTGCTGTGGGTGGACGTGCTCGCCAGCGAGGTGCACCGCTACAGCCCCGGGCGGGGCGACGACGCCGTGCTGGAGGTGCCGCAGCACGTGGGCGCGGCCAAGCCGCGGACCAGGGGCGGGCTGGTGCTCAACCTGCGCGACGGGATCGCGCTGCTGGACCGGGACGGCACCAAGACGTGGCTGGTCTACTGGGCCCGCGACGGGGTGCGCGGGAACGACGCCGCGGTCGACCCGGCCGGGCGGCTGTGGGCGGGCACCATGCGCTACGACGAGGAGCCCGACGGCTGGCTCGCGCGCGTCGAGCCCAACGGCGACGCCAAGGTCGTCCTGGACAAGCTCGGCGTCAGCAACGGCATCGGCTGGAGCCCTGACGCCACCCTCATGTACCACATCGACTCGGCCGAGCGCCGCGTCGACGTGCTCGACTTCGACCGCGACACCGGCGAGGCCGTCAACCGCCGCCCGCTCGTCGAGGTCCACCGCGGCCTGCCGGACGGGCTCACCGTGGACTCCTCCGGCGCGGTCTGGGTGGCCCTGTGGGGCGGGGCGGCCGTCCACCGCTACACCCCGGACGGCGTGCTGGACCTCGAACTCGAACTGCCGGTCGGCCAGCCCACCGCGTGCTGCTTCGGCGGTCCCGACTTCACCGACCTGTACGTCACCAGCGCCCGCACCGGGCTGTCCGGCGACGCCCTGAGCGAGCTGGCGGGCTCCGTCCTGGTGCTGCCCGGGGTCGGCGAGGGGCTGCCGTCCACCGCCTTCTCCGGGTAATCAGCCGGGTAGGGCGTTCAGCCGATCTCGTACAGCTCGCCGGGGGCGGCCAGGACCACCGGGCCGTCGAACTCGGTCACCGCGTCGGCCAGCACGCCGTCGCGGTCCGACCACGGCAGCACGTGGGTCAGCACCAGCCGGCCCACCCCCGCGGCCGCCGCCACCGCGCCCGCCTCCCGGCCGCTCATGTGCAGGTAGTCGGCCCGGCCGGCCTGCTCCCGCCACGCCGAGTCGGCCAGCAGCAGGTCCGCGCCGCGCGCCAGGTCCACCAGCTCGGGGCACGGCACCGTGTCGCCGGAGAACACCAGCGACGCGCCGCCGTGCGTCAGGCGGAACGCGTACGCCTCGCAGATGTGCCGCATCGCGGCCACCTCGACCTCCACCGGCCCCACCCGGTACGAGCCGGGCGCAAGTGGCACGAAGTCGAACGCGTCCTCCAGCCTCAGCCCGGCCAGCTCGGCGCGGCTCGCGGCGTGCGCGGCGGCCAGCCGGGACGGCGCGTGCGACGGCGCGAGCACGGGCAGCCTGCGCTCGGTCACGTCGTACGGCGGCTCCGGGTGGTGGCGCCGGTGCACGGTGAGCGCGCTGAAGTCCGCGCAGTGGTCGAGGTGCAGGTGCGAGAGCAGGACGGCGTCGAGGTCGAACGGGTCGCAGTGCCGCATCAGCGCGCCGAAGACGCCGCTGCCCAGCTCCATCACGATCCGGGCCCCGCCCGCCTCCACCAGGTACCCGGAGGTGGGCAGACCGGGACCGGGTGCGCTGCCCGCACACCCGAGCACCCTCAATTGCATGGCGGAACGATAGCAGCCCGCTGTCTGCAAAAATGCGGAAAGACCGGGGCGAGAAGCTGCCAATATCAGTGGCGCACGGGTTCACTCGAATGCATCAGCGGGGGTGCGGGTGGCGGTCGAGATCGAGCGCAAGTTCCTCCTCGGCGCGGAACCCGATTGGCCCCCGGCACAGCGTGGGTCGATGCGGCGGATCGAGTTCGAACAGGCTTATCTACGGGTTACCGAAGCCGAGGAGAAGCGCATCAGGCGCCGGGTCTCGGCCGGTCGGGTGAGCTACGAGTACGCCCGGTTGACCCCGGCGCGCAACGGGGTGCGGACGGTCGACGAGGTCGAGATCGAGAGCTCGGAGTACAACCGGCTCATGGCGGGCCGCGACGGGTCGCGGCACGTCATCCGCAAGACCCGCACCGAGTTCCGGTGGGCCGGTCGGGTGTACGAGGTGGACCACATCACCGATCCGGGCAGCCGGGCGTGCTGGTTGCTGGAGGTGCAGGTGGCGCGGCCCGACGACGTGGTGGCGATACCGCGGTTCCTGCCGGTGGTGCGCGAGGTGACCGCCGAACCGGCTTATCGCAACGCCCTGATCGCGTTGGGCTGAACGGCGGCGGCGTTCGAGGACGGCGGTAATTCATGGAACTGCGCGACATCTCGGCGTTCGTGGCCGAGTACCGGTCGGGGAACGACTTCGCGCTGGTCGATTGCCTGCGCCGGGTGGCGGCGCCGGAATTCCTGCGACCGCTGCTCGCCCGGGGCGCGGAGGGGGACGTGCCCGATCGCGCGTACCGCCACCCGAACGGCTTCTTGAAGATCGTGCTGCTGGCTGATCCGGAATTCCAGCTGAGGCTGCACGTGTGGCGCCCGACGCCCGAATACCCGCCGCCGGCGGAGAACGTGCACAACCACCGGTGGGATTTCGCGGCGGCGGTGCTCGCGGGCGGTTACCGGTTCCAGGAGTACGTGCACGACGCGCGGGGCGACGACTTCCTCGGCTTCCGCTACGGCGGTCACGTCGGCACCTCGTCCTACGCCCTCACCCCCACCGGCGACGCCCGCCTGAAGTGCGTGTTCGACGTGGACCTGGGCCCCGGCAGCACCTACCTGCTGGACTCCGAGGTGCTGCACCGCGTGGTCGGCCCGACCGACCGGACGACCGTGTCGCTGGTCCTCCAGGGCCCGCACAAGCACGCGCCGGTCGAGGTGTACGCGAGGGAGCCGCTGAAGTCCGGCGACGAGATCACCCTCGACCCGCTGCCGCGCGAGCAGGTGGCGGGCGAACTGGCCCGGGTGCTCGACCTGCTGTGACCGACGCGCCGTGACCGCGCCCGCTGCGACCGCCCCCGCTGCGACCGCCCCGCCGCGACCCCGCTAGCCCTCGTGGCGGCGCTGCTCCAGGGCCGCGAGGTGCTCGGTCCAGCGGTAGGCGCGCGGCAGCAGGTCGACCACGGCCACCGCCTCGTCCTCGGCCACCAGCACGCGGACCCCGGGCATCAGGTCGGACAGCACCTGGCGGCACCGGCCGCACGGGACGACCACGCCCGTCGCGTCCACGGCCACCAGCGACTCCAGCTCGTAGGCGCCCCCGGCCGCCGCCGCGCCGATGACCACCAGCTCCGCGCACGGGCCGCCCGCGAAGTGGAAGACGTTGAGGCCGGTGAACACGCGGCCGTCCGGCGCGAGACCGGCGGCGGCCACGTTGTGGTGCCGCCACCGGGTGCGGGCGCGCGCCGTCCGCAGGGCCGTCGCCAGCAGGTCCCGTTCCGACTCGATCGGCAGCACGCGGGCGAGCTTACGAAAGTTTCCCCCCGACGATTAAGCGGCCGAATGGGTGTTTTGCCTGTTGCCGCAGCTCATTAGGCCATTTGAGATCCGCAACTTCCACGAAACTCATTGTCCGAACACCGGGAGCAGTCACATAGTGACCACATCCTTACACCGTTTTGAGGAGCAACGATGCTCTGGAGAACCCTCCTCGCCGCCACGCTCATGGTGGTCGCGCTTCCGGTCACCACGTCCACGGCGCAGGCCGCACCGTGCAACGGTTACGTCGCGCTGACCTACGACGACGGCCCTAACGGTCAGTACACCCGCCCCCTGGTCAGCGCGCTGCGCTCGGCGGGCGCGCGGGCGACGTTCTTCGACATCGGCCGGAACGTGCAGCAGCAGCCCGGCCTGGCCCGCGAGGTCGCCTCGGCGGGCATGTGGATCGGCAACCACTCCTGGTCGCACCCGTACCTGACGAACCTGGGCGCGTCCCAGGTGGCGACCGAGCTGTCCAACACCCAGAACGCGATCCGCAACGCCACCGGCCAGGCGCCGACGCTGTTCCGGCCGCCGTACGGCGCGACGAACGCGACCGTGCAGAACGAGGCCCGCAAGCTCGGCCTGACCCAGGTCACCTGGTCGGTCGACACCCAGGACTGGAACGGCGCCTCCACCGACGCCATCGTGCGCGCGGCCACCGGCGCCAACGCGGGCGGGATCGTGCTCATGCACGCCGCCTACCAGGCGACCGTGAACGCGGTGCCGCGCATCGTGCAGGGCCTGGCGGCCAAGGGCCTGTGCCCCGGCCGGATCAACACCAGCGGGCAGGTGGTCGCCCCGTGAGGAAGGCGCTCGTCGCGCTGGTCACCTCGGTGACCGCGGTGGCGGCGTTCGCGCTCGCGCTCGTCGCCTCGCCGCAGCCGGCCTCGGCCGCGTCGTTGACCGAGGTCACCGGCTTCGGCTCGAACCCGAGCAACCTGCGGATGCACCTGTACGTGCCCGACCGGACGCAGGCCCGGCCGCCGGTGCTGCTCGCCGTGCACTACTGCACGGGCACCGGGCAGGCGTTCTACTCCGGCACGGAGTTCGCGAGGCTGGCCGACCAGTACGGGTTCATCGTCATCTACCCGACCGCGACCCGCTCCGGCGGCTGCTACGACGTGTCCTCGCCGCAGGCGCTGCGCCGCGACGGCGGCAGCGACCCGGTGGGCCTGGTCTCGATGGTCCGCCACGTGCTCCAGCGCTACAACGGCGACGCGAGCCGCGTGTTCGTCACCGGCGTCTCGTCCGGCGCGATGACCACGAACGTGATGCTGGCCAACTACCCCGACGTGTTCGCGGCGGGCGCGGCGTTCGCGGGCGTGCCCGCGAGCTGCTTCGCCACCACCGACGGCTCGTCGTGGAACAGCGCGTGCGCCAACGGCCAGGTGAACAAGACGCCGCAGCAGTGGGGCGACCTGGTGCGCGGCGCCTACCCGGGCTACAGCGGCGCCCGGCCGCGGGTGCAGGTCTGGCACGGCACCGCGGACGACACGCTGCGCTACCCGAACTTCGCCGAGCAGGTCGAGCAGTGGACCGACGTCCACGGGCTGTCGACCACGCCGACCTCGACGGACTCGCCGCAGTCCGGCTGGACGCGCACGCGCTACGGCGACAAGGTCGAGGCGATCTCGATGCAGGGCACGGGGCACAACGTGCTGGGCGCCGGCATGGCGCTGCGCGCCATCCAGTTCTTCGGCCTCGACCGGGGCGGCCCCACGAGCACGACCACCACCACGACCACGACGACCACCACCGGTGACCAGCCGGTCGGCGCGTGCCGGGTCTCCTACACCGTCAACGCGTGGAACACCGGGCTCACCGCGTCCATCACCATCACCAACACCGGCACGACCGCGGTCAACGGCTGGCAGCTCGCGTTCACCCTGCCGAGCGGCCAGACCGTCACCGGCGGCTGGGGCGCGACCTGGTCGCCGACCAGCGGTGCGGTGACCGGCCGCAACGTCGCCTACAACGCCGCCATCGCCCCGAACGGGTCGATCGGCGTCGGCCTCCAGGCCACGCACGGCGGCAACACCGGCAAACCCACCTCGTTCACCCTGAACGGGGCGGCCTGCGCCGTCGCCTGACCCGGAGAACGCCGAGAGGGCCCCGCGCGGGTTCGCGCGGGGCCCTCCTCGTCACGGCGTCAGGCCGGGGGTGTCGGGGCGTCAGGCCCAGAGGTGGCCGTCGAGGCGCTCGGCGGCCTCGTCCAGGGTGCCCGCGTACGCGCCCGTGGACAGGTACTTCCAGCCCGCGTCGGCCACGACGAACGCCACGTCCGCGGTCTCGCCCTTCGTGACCGCCTTCTCCGCCACGGCCAGCGCCGCGTGCAGGATCGCGCCGGTGGAGATGCCCGCGAAGATGCCCTCCACCTCCAGCAGCTGCCGGGTGCGGCGCAGCGCGTCGTACGAGCCGACCGAGTAGCGGCCGGTCAGCACGTTCGCGTCGTACAGCTCCGGCACGAAGCCCTCGTCGAGGTTGCGCAGGCCGTAGACCAGCTCGCCGTACCGCGGCTCGGCGGCGACGACCTGCACATCCGGCTTGTGCTCGCGCAGGTACCGGCCGACGCCGACCAGCGTGCCCGTGGTGCCGAGGCCCGCGACGAAGTGCGTGATCGTCGGCAGGTCCTTGAGCAGCTCGGGCCCGGTGCCGCGGTAGTGCGCGGCGGCGTTGGCCGGGTTGCCGTACTGGTAGAGCATGACCCAGTCGGGGTGCGCCTTGGCCAGTTCCTTGGCCTGCGCCACCGCCTGGTTGGAGCCGCCCGCGGCGGGCGAGAACACGATCCGCGCGCCGTACGCCTGGAGGAGCTGGCGGCGCTCGGTGGAGGTGTTCTCCGGCATCACGCACACCAGGCCGTAGCCCTTGAGCTTGGCGGCCATGGCCAGGGCGATGCCGGTGTTGCCCGATGTCGGCTCCAGGATCGTGCAGCCCGGGGTCAGCACGCCGGTCCGCTCGGCCTCCTCGATCATCGCCAGCGCCGGGCGGTCCTTGATCGAGCCGGTCGGGTTGCGGTCCTCCAGCTTCGCCCACAGCCGCACGTCCTTCGACGGCGACAGCCGGGGCAGGCCCACCAGGGGCGTGCCGCCGACCGCGTCGAGCAGCGATTCGTACCGGGCCACGGCGGATCAGCCGCCCGCGACGGCCGGCAGGATCGTGACGGTGTCGCCGTCCTTCACCGCGGCGTCGAGGCCGCCCGCGAAGCGCACGTCCTCGTCGTTGACGTAGACGTTGACGAAGCGGTGCAGCGAGCCCTCCTTGACCAGGCGCTGCTTGAGGCCGCCGTGGTTGTTCTCCAGGTCGTCGATCACCTCGGCGAGCGTGCTCCCCGACGCCTCGACGGACTTCTGCCCGCCGGTGTGCGTGCGCAGGATCGTGGGGATGGAGACGGTGACGGCCATGCTGGAACCTCCGGGGAACCGGGTTGGGTGAAGAGGGGTGAGACGCGCGGCTGCTCAGGGACAGTCGGGCGTGTCGTCGGCGCCGGTGTGCGAGAACATGTACGACTCGACGACCTCGACCGGCTCCTCGGTCACCACACCGTCCACGATCCGGTACGAGCGCAGCTCGTGCTCCTCGGGATCACGGGTGGAGATGAGCACGTAGTGCGCCTGCGGTTCGCTCGCGTAGGAGATGTCCGTGCGCGACGGGTACGCCTCCGTCGCGGTGTGCGAGTGGTAGACGACGACGGTTTCCTCGTCGTTCGCGCTCATCTCCCGGTGGACGCGCAGCTGCTCCATGGAGTCGAAGCGGTAGAAGGTCGGCGAGCGCTCGGCGTTGTCCATCGCGACGAAGCGCTCCGGGCGGTCGGAGCCCTCGGGGCCCGCGATGATCCCGCATGCTTCGTCGGGGTGGTCACGACGGGCGTGCGCCACCATCGCGTCGACGAGGTCACGGCGAATCACCAGCACACCTTCATCCTACGGGGTGGCGGAAGGTGTCCCGCCTCGTGAGAAGGCCCACTCCGCGCCCTGTTCGAGGGCGCCCGGTTCGTCCGCCATCGGCTCGCGCCCGACCCCCGCGCCCTGGGCGTAGGACAGATGGCCGCCCAGGAAGCCGCCCGCGCCGACCGCCACCAGCCCGATCGCGGACACGACCCGCGCCACCACGCCGAAGCCGTGGCCGCGCAGCCGGAAGGACGTGAGGTAGCAGGCGGTGGCGGTCGCGTTGGCCGCGAGGTGCACGAACGCGGTCCGCCGCTGCCGCTCGTCCAGCGTGGTGTACTCGGCGAGCCCGGTCGCGATGGCGGCGGGCGCCGAGGCCAGCCCCAACCCGATCAGCGCCCGCGCGGCCCGGCCCTCACCCGGCAGCACGTCCAGCACGTTCGACGCGGCGAACATCCCGACCGGCAGCAGCACCACCGCCGGGTGCGCGGGGTGGCCGAGCGGACGCCCGCGCAGCAGGTCGGTGACCCGGTGCCGCCGCAGGGCGGGCGGGATCACCTCCGCCAGCGCACCGGCCGCCTTGTCCAGCGCGGGACTCGACTCAACC
Source organism: Actinosynnema sp. NPDC059797 (assembly GCF_042732085.1). Classification (NCBI taxonomy): domain Bacteria; kingdom Bacillati; phylum Actinomycetota; class Actinomycetes; order Pseudonocardiales; family Pseudonocardiaceae; genus Actinosynnema; species Actinosynnema sp. NPDC059797. The sequence goes on along the minus strand of NZ_JBHWIE010000032.1, from coordinate 29,859 downwards.
CACCTGAGCAGCTTCTTCACACCCGACATGGCGACCGGGTACCCCAACCACCCGCCCCTCACCCGCGTGTCCTCCGCTCAGACACCGCGTGTCCTCCACCCAGGCATCGCGTGTCCTCCGCTCAGGCATCGCGTGTCCTCCGCTCAGGCATCGCGTGTCCTCCGCTCAGGCATCGCGTGTCCTCCGGTCAGGCACCGCGAGCCGCGCGTTCGAGCGCGCCCGCCGCCCGCGTGCACAGGTCGTCCAGCGCAACCCCCGTCGGCACGCCCGTGGCCAGCGCGAACACCGTCGCCGGCACCTCCACCCCGGCCCGAGCGAACCCGTCCTGCGCCGACATCGCGACCCTTCGGCACTGCGCCTTCGCCAGTTCGGCCTCGACCACGACGAGCCCCACCGCGGTCTCGCCCACGAGCGCCAGCGCCTCCACCGGCTCGTCGACGGCCGCCTCGCAGGCCGCACCGCCGTCGCCAGCCGCGACCAGCCCCAACGCCGCCGCCGCGGGCACGATCGGCACGACCTCGTGCGGCCGCGACCCCACCGGGAACCCGTGCCCGCGCGCCGCCAGCCACCGCACGACCCCGTCCACCGCCGCCAGCCCGCCGGACGCGAGCACGACCGCGTGCACCCGCTGCACCAGCGCCGACGGGTCCAGCAGGTCGAGTTCGCGGGTGCCGACCGGCGCGCCGCGCACGTCCACCCCGGCCACCGCGCCGGCGGGCGTCAGCACCACCACGACCCCGGCGGCACGCCCGACCAGCATCAGTCCATGACCGCTTCGACGAGCGTCTCCTGGACCCACGTCAGCCACTGGTAAACACCCAGGTGAGGCGACCTCGGGTCGTCCGGCGGCAGCTCCTCGGGCATGTCCTCCTGCACGTCCAGCGCCGTCCCCAGGGCCAGCCGCACGTCGTTCAGCGACGCCAGCCACGCCTCGGCCTGCTCCACCCGCAGCCGCACCTCGCCGCCGTCCGGCGGGCACGTCTCCAGCACCACCTCGGCCGCACCGGTCTTCTGGTCCAGCAGCTCGGGCTCGTGCAGCGACCGCAGCGCGTTGGCCGAGTCCACCTCGGCCGGGTCCGGCGCGTCGGGGTCCAGCCGGTGGAAGTCGGGCAGCAGCCGGCCCAGGATCGGGTCGTCCGGCGGCGTCGACGGCCCCGTCCGGATGCCGGTCAGCTGGGCCAGCTCGTCCTGCGGCGCCTCCTCGGCGCGGGCGAGGAGCATGTCCTGGACCTGGCTCACCAGGCCGCGCACCACCGCGGCCTCCTGCCGGTCGAACCGGCCGAGCACGAGATCACCCTTCCGGGTCCACTTCTTCACGACGAACGCTGCATGGTCGCCCAGAGCCCGGCCGCGTGCAGCTTGGCCACGTCGGCCTCCACCTTGTCCTTCGTCCCCGACGACACGATCGCCCTGCCCTTGTGGTGCACGTCCAGCATCAACTTCGTCGCGTGGTCACGGCTGTAGCCGAAGAGCTTCTGGAACACGTACGTCACGTAGGACATCAGGTTGACCGGGTCGTTCCAGACCAGCGTCTGCCAGGGGCGGTCCTCGGTGCGGACCTCCTCCTCCACCGGGTCGGCCTGCGTCCGTTCCTGTTCGACGGGCGTGGTCATACCGCCAATGGTGTCATGTTCCGCTTGGTGGTGGAGACCACAGGTGTCCCCGGTCGGGCGGCTTTAGGCTCTCTTCCCATGTCGACGTCCCTGTTCACCGACCACTACGAGCTGACGATGCTCGCCGCGGCCCTGCGCGACGGCACCGCGGACCGACCGTGCGTCTTCGAGGTCTTCGCCCGGCGGTTGCCCGAGGGCAGGCGGTACGGCGTGGTCGCGGGCACGGGCAGGCTGCTCGACGCGATCGCGTCCTTCACGTTCTCGGCGGAGGACCTGGAGCTGCTGGAACGCACGAACGTGGTCGACCGGGCCACGCTCGACTGGCTCGCGGACTACCGGTTCACCGGCGACGTGGACGGCTACCCCGAGGGCGAGCTGTACTTCCCGGGCTCGCCGATCCTGTCCGTGCGCGCGCCGTTCGGGGTGGGCGTGGTGCTGGAGACGCTGGCCCTGTCGATCCTGAACCACGACTCGGCGATCGCGTCCGCCGCCGCCCGCATGGTGAGCGCGGCCAACGGCCGGCAGATGATCGAGATGGGGTCGCGCCGCACGCACGAGGAGGCGGCGGTGGCGGCGGCGCGGGCCGCGTACCTGGCCGGGTTCACCGCCACGTCCAACCTGGAGGCGGCCCGGCGGCACGGCATCCCGACCGCCGGGACGTGCGCGCACGCGTTCACGCTGCTGCACGACACCGAGGAGGAGGCGTTCCGCAGCCAGGTCGAGGCGCTGGGCGTGGGCACGACCCTGCTGGTGGACACCTACGACATCACCAACGGCATCGACACCGCAGTGCGGGTCGCCGGGACGTCCCTGGGCGCGGTGCGGATCGACTCCGGCGACCTGGGCGTGCTGGCGCGGCAGGCCCGGGACCAGCTCGACTCGCTGGGCGCGCGGAACACGCGGATCGTGGTGTCCGGAGACCTGGACGAGTACGCGATCGCGATGCTGCGGGCGGAGCCGGTGGACGCGTACGGCGTGGGCACGTCCGTGGTGACGGGGTCGGGCGCGCCGACCGCGGGCATGGTCTACAAGCTGGTCGAGGTGGACGGGCGGCCGGTGGCCAAGCGCAGTTCGCACAAGGAGTCCCGCGGTGGGCGCAAGAGCGCGCTGCGGCGGCACAAGGAGACCGGGACGGCGCTGGAGGAGGTCGTGTTCCCGCACTCGGCGGACGTGGAGCCGGGCGAGCACGACCGGCTGCTGGCCGTGCCGCTGATCCGGGGTGGACGGCGGGTGGACGGGCCGGACACCCTGGCCGAGAGCCGGGAACGGCTGCGCGCCGCGCTGGTGACCGTGCCGTGGGAGGGCCTGAAGCTGTCCCGCGGTGAACCCGCTGTTCCGACGACGTTCCTGTGAAGGAGGCCGATTCCATGGGCAAGGCGCTGGTCGTGGTGGACGTGCAGAACGACTTCTGCGAGGGCGGTTCCCTCGCGGTCGCGGGTGGGGCGGCGGTGGCGGCGGCGATCTCGGCGCACGTGGCGGCCGGGTCGTACGACCACGTCGTGGCGACGCGCGACTACCACGTGGACCCTGGCGGGCACTTCAGCTCGGAGCCGGATTTCGTGGACTCGTGGCCGGTGCACTGCGTGGCGGGGACGGCCGGGGCGTCGTTCCACCCGGAGCTGGACGTGACGGCGGTGGAGGCGGTGTTCTCCAAGGGCGAGTACGCGGCGGCCTACTCGGGGTTCGAGGGCACGTCGGGCGGCGGTGAGCAGCTGGTGGACTGGCTGCGGGCGCGTGGCGTGAAGGAGGTGGACGTGGTGGGGATCGCCACGGACCACTGCGTGCGGGCGACGGCGCTGGACGCGGCTCGGGCGGGGTTCCGGACCACCGTGCTGCTGGACCTGACGGCGGGGGTGGCGCGGGCGACGGTGGACACCGCGTTGGCGGCGCTGGACGAGGCCGGGGTGGCGCTGTCGGGCACGCCGCGCGTGGGGTGAGCGGTCGGCTCGCGGTGCCCGAACGGACGACTCGCGATGCCCGAACGGACGACTCGCGGTGTCTGAGCGGAGGACACGCGCGGTCTGAGTGGAGGACACGCGGGCGGAGTTGGGCTCCGCCCGCGTGTGGTGGTCAGGGGGTCGGGGAGCAGGCCGTGGCGCCCACGACCACCTCGCCCGTGGCGTTGGACGCCGGGGCGAAGGTGATGCGGAGCATGGTCAGGGCCATGCTGCCGTCGTTCTGCTCCGGGACGGTGGTCTCGTTGAAGGTCGCCACGGCCAGGAGTTCGCCGCTGCCGGACTTGAGCTCCTGGCGGTAGCCCGGCGGGATCTCGTCGGGCAGGCCGGCGAAGCCCTGGAGGCCGTTCAGGCCCCAGTTGGCGCTGGTGCCCCGGTCGGTGGCGGTGCAGGTGACGCGCCACTTGCCGACGCGCAGGCGCGGGCCGCCCTCGGCGACCAGCGCGGACAGCTCGAACTCCGTGCCGTTCGCCTCGGAGGTCGTGGTGGTCGTGTCGTTGCTCGGGTCGACCACCGTGGTCGTGCACGACGAGGTGCCGGGGCCGAAGCGGACGCCCTGGCGGACCACCGCCTCCGACGAGGCGCTCGTCACGCCGTCGACCGCGCACTCCGCCAGCGGGGCGATGCGCACCTCGGTGCCGCCCTTGCTGAAGCCGGCGGAGCCGACCGACGCCACGCCCGCCGGGTTGGCCGCCCACGCGGACGGCGTCGCGACCAGGCCGAGCACGAGCGCCGCGGCCACCGAACCTGCTCGGCGCGCTCGGGTGTGGTTCATGGTGTTGCCTCCTGTTCCTGCGCATGAATATCTGCGCCGGAGCGGCGAACCTTGACGAACCCGCCCGCAAGTCACCCGCCGGGGAAGCACCTGTACCCGGTCGGGATGGTTGGTCACCAAGCGTGACGTGAACTGGGTGGGTGGCGCCGGGGTCGTCAGGTGGGGATGCGCACCGGCAGCGGCGCGGTGGCGAAGTCCACCGGCAGGCCGACCAGCCGTTCCAGCGCGCCGCGCACCCGGCAGGCGGCGCGGCCGTCGCCGAACGGGTTGCGCCCCGAGGGCAACCGCAGCCGCGCGCCCAGCACCCAGCCCGCTTCGGCCAGGATGCGGATCGGGTCCGTGCCGACCAGCCACGCGCAGCCCTCGTCCACCGCGGCCGAGCGCTCGGTCGCCTCGCGCAGCACCAGCACCGGCACCCCGAACGTGGGCGCCTCCTCCTGGATGCCGCCCGAGTCGGTGAGCACCAGCGCGGCCCGCCGCAGCGCCCGCACCAGGTCCGGGTAGTCCAGCGGCCCGGTCATCACGATCCGCTCGTGCCCGCCCAGCACCCGGACCGCCGCCGTCCGCACGGCCGGGTCGGGGTGCACGGGCAGCAGCACCCGCACGTCGGGGTGCCGGTCGGCGATGGCCCGCACCGCGTGCAGCACGCGCTCCAGCGGCTCGCCCCACGACTCCCGCCGGTGCGCGGTGACCAGCACCAGCCGCTCCGACCGCTCGTCGAGCACCCGCTCCAGCAGCGCCAGTCGGGGGTCGCGGGCGGGCAGGTCGGCGGCGGCGACCCGGCACACGGCGTCCACGGAGGTGTTGCCGGTGACCACGATCTCGCGGTCCACCAGGCCCTCCCCCAGCAGCGCGGCGGCGGCGTCGTCGGTGGGCGCGAGGTGCAGCGACGCGATCCGGGCGATCATCTGCCGCGCGCCCTCCTCCGGGAACGGCCCGCCGAGGTCGCCGGTGCGCAGGCCGGCCTCCAGGTGCGCCACTGGGATGCCGCGCCAGAACGCCGCCAGCGCGCCGGCCAGCGCCGTCGTCGTGTCGCCCTGCACGAGGGCGACGGCCGGGTCCCGCACCCGCAGCACCCGGTCGACCTCCGGCACCAGGCCGGCCAGCAGCTCGGCCTGGTCGCCGGTGGCGCGGGGCACGTCCAGCTCCACGTCCGCCCGCAGGCCGAACGCGCGCAGGGCCCGCTCGACCAGGTCGGTGTGCCGGCCGCAGTGGACGACCACCGGCCGCAGCACGGGGTGGTCGGCCAGGGCCAGCGCCACGGGGGCGATCTTCACCGCTTCGGGCCTCGTGCCCGCGAGCAGCAGGACTTCCTTCACCTCGTCCCCCTCCGCCGGTGGTGCGGCGCCCCGGCCGGTCCCCTGCGCGCCACGCGCCCCAGCACCGCCCCGCCGGCGAGCAGGACCACGCCGGCCACCAGCCACCACGTCACGTTCGCGCCGGTCGCCGCCAACGAGCCCACGCCCGTGCCGACCGCCACCCCGCTGCCCGGGACCCGGTACACGGTCAGACCACCCCGGGCGCGCGGCGGCGGCGCAGGCCCGCGGCGGCGGCCGGGACGCCCACCAGGGCCGGCAGGCCCAGGGCCGGCCACAGGCCCGCGCCGGAGGCCGACGGGATCGGCGGGCCGGCCGGGCCGCAGGTGGCCGCGGACACCACCAGGTCGCCGCTGCCCGGGGAGCCGAGCGCGCCGCCGAGCAGGGTCAGGCGCACGGCGTTGACGGTGAGGCCGCCGTCGGCGTCGCGGGTCTGCTCGTTGAGGACGAGCCTGGCGACGTCCACGCCCGCCAGGTCGAGGTCGAGCGCGGTGTTGGGCGCCGGTTCGGCGTCCAACGCGCCCAGTCGGCCGAGGTCGAGCCCGACCAGCTCCGTCCCGCCCGCCACGCCCTTCTGCGTGGCGTCGCAGGTCGCCTCGACGAGTCGCGCCGAGATCGGGCCGGTCACGGCCTGGACCAGGTCCAGCCGCACGTCGGCGGTGGCGGCCCGGGAGTGGGCGCCGCCGGTCTTGTCGTCCCGGGACGCGGCCGTGGTGATCACGCCGGTCTCGAGGACCCCGGGCAGGTCGACGGACGCGGACGGGCCTTCGGCAGGGCCGTCGGCGGAGGCCGCGGCGAACGGGCCCGCGGTGACCGCGTCCCGGTCCGGCAGGTCCAGGTCCAGCTCCGCGCCGTGGGCGGCGGCGTCGCCGGGCGCGGCCTGGGCGGGTGCCGCACCTGCCGGCAGCGACGCGACGGCGACCAGTCCGGCGACCGCGGCGCGACGCGTCATTCGCACGCGCATGGAACTCCTTCCTCGCGGGGGGTGGGAAAGCTCGGGGGAACGTTCGTGCCGAGCAATTGCCCCTATCGGCGTTCAGCCCGTCGGATTAAGGGTTGCTGCCCGTAACGGAGCAGCGCCTCCACTCGAACCGCTCAACCGGTCCCACTGAACGTGGAATACCGGCCCGAAAAGACTTCACGTTGTCACTCGTTCCGGGACTGAGGTGGAGCGGAGGCCGGTCCGATGACCAGCACATAGCCCTATCGGGCGTTACCCGGTCGGAGGAAGGAAACGATCAGTGGCGCTTGCTGTGCCCGGACCCCTCGGACCGCGTACCTCACCCGGGCGGGAGTGGCCGCACTGCTCGCGGCCGTGGCCGGCGCGGGGGGCGCCCACCGCGCCTACCGTGGCGCCGAGATCACCCTGGCCGGGCTGGTGCTCGACGTGCCGTCCGACGACGGCGTGGTCGTGGTCGCCTCGCGCCAGGCGGTGCACTTCGGCCTGGGCTCGGACACCCCGCTGGGCCTGCGGATGACGCCGGAGTGCACCTCGGCGTTCCTGCTGCTGCCGCTGCTGGTGGTCGGCGTTTCCCATCGCGCACGTGTGGGGCGTCGACGACGACTCGGACGACGGCACGGCCGAGGTGCTGCGCGGGTTCCGCGGCGACCGGCACGTCCACCCGGTCCGGCGCCGCCGGCCGCACGCGCGCACCGGCAAGGGCGACGCCCTCAACGACGCCTACTGCGCCCTGAAGCTGTGGATGGGGCGGCACGCGGACGCCGACCGCGCGGTGGTCGTGGTGGTCGACGCGGACGGGCGACCGGCCCGCGACTGCCTCGACGTGTGCGCGGCCGACCACCTGTTCGGCGACGCCTCGATCGGCGCGGTGCAGGTGGACGTGCGGATGGTGAACACCGACGTGCGCCGGCCGGCGCACCGGCTTCACCCCGGACACCCACGTGCAGCAGGAGGGGCTCTACAGCCTGCGGCGGTTCCTCGCCCAGCGCACCCGGTGGGGCCAGGGCACCATGCAGTGCCTGCGGTACGCGCGGCGGATCCGGGCCTCGCCCCACCTGTCCACGCTGGGCGCGGCGGAGGTGACGCACTACCCGGCCCAGCCGTGGGTGCAGCTGCTCGGCACGCTCGTCCACCCGGTGCCGCCGGCCCTGCCGGCGCACCGGTTCGCGGTCGCGCCCGGCGAGGTGGCGGCCTGGTTCACCGGCGGGGCCCGGGTGCTGTTCGCGGTCTACGGCTCGTTCGGGCTGCTGCCGTCCGTGCTGTGGGGACCGGTCTACCGGAAGCGGTGCCACCCCGGGCTGTCGCCGTGGCGCGCGGTGACCCGCCTGGCGCGCGGCCGCAACGGGTGGACCAAGACGCGGCGGAACACCGAACGGATCTCCGGCGTCGTGGCGCCGGACCGCTGAGGCACGCGTGACGTGACCGACTTCGCGGCGATCGGCGGGGACCGGAACGCCCATCGGCGGTTAGCCTCCCGGGGAAGTCGATCCCGTAGGAGGTTCGAAGTGTCCGTCCTCGCCGTTCCCGGCCGTCGCGCGGTGCTCGCCGACCTGGTGCCGGGCGCCTTGGCGCGCGACATCGCCCTGGTCGTCGCGGGCGCCGGCCTCACCGGCCTGGCCGCCCAGGTGGCGCTGCCGGTGCCGGGCAGCCCGGTCCCCATCACCGGCCAGACGTTCGCGGCCCTGCTCGTCGGCGCGGCCCTCGGTTGGCGGCGCGGCGGCGTCTCGATGGCGCTGTACCTGGTCGCCGGCGTCGCGGGCGTGCCGTGGTTCCAGGGCGGCGCGTCCGGCACGCCCGCCTCGCTCGGCTACGTGGTCGGGTTCGTCCTCGCCGGCGCGCTGGTCGGGCACCTGGCCGCGCGCGGCGGCGACCGCACCCCGCTGCGGACGGTCGGCACCATGGCGCTGGGCAACCTGGCGATCTACGCGTGCGGCGTGCCGTGGCTGATGGCCGCCGCCGGCGTCGGGTTCGGCAAGGCGCTCCAGCTCGGCGTCACCCCGTTCCTGCTGGGCGACGCGCTGAAGATCGCGCTGGCCGCCGGTCTGCTGCCCGCCGCCTGGCTGCTGGTCAAGCGCAAGTGAGCGAGGCCTTCTTAAGGCCGCTCGACGAGTCGGCCCCGGGTCTGGTGCGCGCCGCCCACGTGGTGGGATCCGCCGCGCTCGGCGACCACCGGCCCGGGTCCGACCTCGACCTCGTGCTGGAGCTGTCCCGCGAGCCCGGACCGGGCGACCTGGCCGCGCTCGCCGCGGCGCTGACCCCGGAGCTGGACCTGATCTGCCTGGTGGGCGGCGAACCCGGGCCGTGGGGCCGGGACGGCGTGTTCCACGCCGACGCGACCCCCGACGTGACGCCCGTGCTGCTCCACCAGCTCAACCGGTACTCGATCACCACGCGCGGCCCGCGACCGGAGTTCGCGGTGACCCGCGACGAGGTCGAGGAGTACTGCCGGCGCAACCTGGTCGAGTACTGGGAGCCGCTGGTGGGGCTGGTGGCCTCGGTGAGCGGGCCGGGGCACCGCGACGGCGTGCTGTGGGTCGCGTTCGGCCCGGCGCGGCAGTGGCACACCATCCGCACCGGCGAGATCGTCTCCAAGTCCCGGGCCGCCGAGCTGGCCGCCGGGCACTGGCCCGACCTGGCGGGCGAGCTGCGCGACCTGGTCGCCGCGCGGCGCGGTGAGCCGGTGGAGCTGACCCCGGCGCACCGCGAGGCCGTCGTGGCGCTGGGCAACCGGGTGCTCGCGTCGGTCTGACGGCGCGCGGGACTGACGGTGCGGGCGGGTACGGTCTTCGCCGTGCCCGCCACCACCGCCATCCCCGACACCAGAACCCTGCTCGCCGTCGCCGTGGAGGCGGTGGGCGGAGCCGAGCGGCCGGGCCAGGTCCGGATGGCCGAGGCGGTCGAGCGCTCCATCCGCACGGGCGAGCACCTGGCCGTCCAGGCGGGCACCGGCACCGGCAAGTCGCTGGCGTACCTGGTGCCCGCGCTGCGGCACGCGGTGGCCGAGGAGGCCACGGTCGTCATCTCCACCGCCACCATCGCGCTCCAGCGCCAGCTCGTGGACCGCGACCTGCCCCGGCTGGCCAAGGCGCTGAAGAAGGAGCTGGGCCGCGAGCCCCGGTTCGCCATCCTCAAGGGCCGCCGCAACTACCTGTGCCTGCACCGCCTGCACACCGGCGCGCCCGAGGAGCCGGAGGAGGCGGGCCTGTTCGACCCGTTCGCCGTGTCGCGCATGGGCCGCGAGGTGAAGCGCCTGCACGAGTGGTCGTCCGACACCGAGACCGGCGACCGCGACGAGCTGGTGCCCGGCGTCAGCGACCAGGCGTGGCGGCAGGTGTCGGTGACCGCGCGCGAGTGCCTGGGCGTGGGCAAGTGCCCGATCGGCACCGACTGCTTCGCCGAGCGGGCGCGGGGCGAGGCGGGCCGGGCCGACGTGGTGGTGACCAACCACGCGATGCTCGCCGTGGACGCCCTGGAGGGCTACCAGGTGCTGCCCGACCACGACGTGGTGGTGATCGACGAGGCGCACGACCTGGTCGACCGCATCACGTCGGTGGCGACCGAGGAGCTGAGCGGTGCCCTGGTGGCGACCGCGGCCCGGCGCTGCGGGCGGCTCATCGACCAGGACGTGGCCGACCGGCTGGCCGAGGCGTCCGACGGGCTGGCGATGGTGCTGGAGGACGTGCCCGCGGGCAGGCTCGACTCGCTGCCGAGGGCGCTGGCCGGCGCGCTGGCGGCGACCAGGGACGCGGCGCGCGCGTGCATCACGTCCCTCGGGCCGGAGCGCAAGGAGGACGCCGAGGGCGCCACGTCGCGCAAGCTGGCGCTGACGCTGCTGGACGAGGTGCACGACTGCGCGGTGCGGGTCCTGGAGGCGTTCGACGACGACCACGACGTGGTGTGGGTGTCGGGCGACCACGGCGACCGGGCGCCGTCGCTGCGGGTCGCGCCGCTGGGCGTGGGCGGGCTGCTGCGGGAGCGGCTGTTCGGCAAGCGGACCACGGTCCTGACCTCGGCGACGCTGACGCTGGGCGGCACGTTCGACACGCTGGCGCGGCAGTGGGGCCTGCCCGCGTCGTCGCCGTCGGTGAAGGCCGAGGGCACGGCCACGGACAAGGAGCCGCCGTCCGACCTGGGCGCGCCGCGCTGGACCGGCCTGGACGTGGGCTCGCCGTTCTCGCACGGCACCAGCGGCATCCTGTACGTGGCGCGGCACCTGCCGCCCCCCGGCCGCGACGGCCTCCAACCGTCCTACGTGGACGAGATCGAAGGACTGGTCAACGCGGCCGGCGGGCGGGCGCTGGGCCTGTTCTCGTCGATGCGCGCGGCCAAGGCCGCCGCCGAGGCGCTGCGCGACCGGCTGGAGTTCCCGGTGCTGTGCCAGGGCGACGACTCGACCGGGCAGCTGGTGAAGCGGTTCGCCGAGGACGCGCGGACGTGCCTGTTCGGCACCCTGTCGCTGTGGCAGGGCGTGGACGTGCCGGGACCGTCGCTGCAACTGGTGGTGATGGACCGGATCCCGTTCCCCCGGCCCGACGACCCGCTGGCCTCCGCGCGGCAGAAGGCGGTCGAGTCGCGCGGCGGCAACGGGTTCTTCACCGTCGCGGCCACCCACGCGGCGCTGCTGCTGGCGCAGGGCGCGGGGCGGCTGCTGCGGTCGATGAGCGACAAGGGCGTGGTGGCCGTCCTGGACCCGCGCCTGGCCACCGCCCGCTACGGCGGGTTCCTGCGGGCCTCCCTGCCGCCGTTCTGGACCACCTACGACCCCGAGGTCGTGCGGGCGGCGCTGAAGCGGCTGGACGCGGCGAACCGCTGAGACCGGCGGGGGCCGGCGCGGCCTCCCGAGGTCACCGCCCGCCGCGCCTCGCCGCCGCGGGGCCGTCCCTCAGGACCACGCGGTCGAGCGCGGGGTCGTACTCGATCAGCGGGTCCGGGCTCCCCTCCGAGCCCATGCCCGCCGGCTTGCCCAGCCGGCGGCCGACCGCGGTCAGGAAGCCGCACACGACGTCCACCCCGGCCTGGCCCTGCAACTCCCGCAGGTCGAAGTCGTAGTCGATCCGGTCGGGGTCCAGCGGCCACAGGTTCACCTGCACGCCCGGCACGGGCCACACCCTCAGGACGTGGCACTCGTCGTCCGGTGAGCGCCCCAGGAGCCGCGCGGCGGTCGGCAGCGGTCCGGGCGCGGTGTCCCGGCCCACCGCGACCTCCCACGCCCACCCGCTCGACCCGACGAGGTCGAGCAGCGCCTGCCAGTCCTCGACCGTCGTGCCCGGCACGCACCCGTCCGGCAGCGCGCCCGTCAACCCGGGGTCGAAGAAGACGTCGACCTCGTCCCACAGCAGCTCCGACACGCCGCCATCGTCGCCGCCCACCCCGGTCGGGCGCAGCCGCTTTTCCCGGTCCTCACCCGTCCACGAGCAGGCCGCGCAGCGGGCCCTGCAGGCGACCCGCCCGCCGGGACACGCCGGGCAGCCCCGTCACCCGGTGGTCGCCCTCCGACTCCAACTGGTCCCGCCACAGGCGGTCGACCACGTCCTCCGGCTCGCCCGACACCTCCTCGACCGGGCGGCGCAGGTGCTCGGACCACAGCCGCAGCCTGGTGTCGCGCGCCACGGCCGGGTCGTCGGTCACCACGTTGACCTCGGTGTCGTTGAACAGCGAGTGCTCGTTGAGGTTCGCCGACCCGACGCTGAGCCAGCGGTCGTCCACGACGGCCAGCTTGGCGTGCACGTACACCGAGGACGAGGTCTGCCCGTCGTGCGAGGACAGGGTGGCGGCGATCAGCCTGCGACCGCCGTCGTCGGCGTCGATCAGCCTGCCGAGCTGGCCGCGCGTGGTGTCGGCGCCGTTGCTCGGCTTGCGCGGCAGCACCAGCACGACCCGGAACCTCGGGTCCGGCGGGTTCCGCAGCTTGTCGATCAGGATCTCGGTCACCTCGGGCGACCACAGGAACTGGTTCTCCAGGTACACCAGGCGCGTCGCGGAGCGCAGGGCCCTCAGGTACGAGTCGAGCAGGCTGAACTCGCCGCGCGGCACGAAGTCGTAGGTGCGCTCGGGGATGGTGCGCACGAGCTGCGCGGACGACGTGCCCGCGGGCTCCGGCACCCGCGCGGGCGGCAGCTCCTCGCCGGCGATCTCCTGCCAGCGGGCGCGGAAGTGCTCGGCCACGTCGGCCACGATCGGGCCGCGCAGGCGGGTGCCGATGTCGTGCCAGCCCAGCGGGTGGCGCGGCGGGTGCTCCGACGTGTCGTGCCGGTCGCCCTCCACGGCGGTGAGGTCCATGCCGCCGACGAAGGCGACGGAGCCGTCCACCACGACGATCTTCTCGTGGTGGCAGTGCATGGTCCGCTCGCGGGCGTCGATGACGCAGGACACGGCGCTGTCGCGCATGAACTCCTCGCGGGCGGCCCGCACGCGCTTGCGGGTCGGCTCGAACATCGGCACCGGCGGGCCCGCCCACAGCAGCACCCGCACCGGCACCCGTTCCGCCGCCGCCGCCAGCAGCTCGCGCAGCGTCGGCGCGCCCGGCTCGCGGGTCAGCTTGAAGTCGGGGCTCATGCACCAGCCGGCCAGGTGCACCGACTCGCGGGCCGACGAGATCGCCTCGGACACGGCGGGCAGCAGCTCGTGCCCGTCGACCAGCACCTCGACCCGGTTGCCGTCCCGCACGGGCCGCCGGGGCGACCACCAGCCGCCCCCGTCGCCGAACACCGAGCCCCAGCCCAGCCTGCGCAGCCGGCGGGCGTGGTGCGCGCACAACAGGCTCTCCAGCCCGTCACCGATCCTGGCGTCCACTACGTCCAAGAGGCCCACGCCGTGCATGGTTGCCCTGGAGAGGACCGGGCAAACCTCACCCGAAGCGGTGGTTCACCGCCACGGTCGCGGTACCGGGGGCGACCTCCGTGTAGCCGGCGTCGCGGACCAGCACGACGTCCGGCCGCGCCACCAGCGCGTCCCAGTCCGTCGGCGACGGCGTCCGGACCGCGCACCGGTAGCCGACCGCCGCCCAGTCCGCCAGCTCCGCCTCCGACAGGCGCGGCGCGAGCAGCATCGACGCGTGCCCGACCTGCGCGGCGGCCTTGCCCGCCGTCATCCCCACGCGCGGGTTCAGCCACAGCTCGTACGCGCCCGGCGGCACCGGCCCCGGCTCATCCGGCGGCAGGTCGCTACCCGAGACCTGCAACCGGCTCAGCTCCTTGGGCAGCTCCGAGACCAGCCCCGGCACGAACGCCCGCGCCTGCGCCCCGCCGACCTCGACGGTCACACCGGGCAGCGCCTGCACGACCTCCCAGTGCGCGCCCCGGGCCCGTCGCGACACCTTGCGGATGCGCCCGCGCACCCACGCCACCACGTCGTCGTGCCACTCGCCACCGGGCAGGGCCCGCTCGTCCAGGCACACCGCGACGGCCGCCGCCGCGGCGGCCTCCAGCACCTCGGTGCGCGCCGGCGGCGCGGACCGCTCGATGCGCAGCACCACCGGCATCGCGCGCACCGCCGCGGGGTCCTCCACGTCGGTGGCGTAGTGCCGGTCCACCAGCATCCGCAGGATCGGGTTCACAGCCGGTTCAGCTCCAGGCCGTCCGCCGCGTCCGCGGCCTCCACCTCGGCCCTGGTCACGCCGAGCACGAACAGCACCGCGTCCAGGAACGGGTGCGACAGCGCGGTGTCCGCGACCTCCCGCAGCGCGGGCTTGGCGTTGAACGCCACCCCCAGCCCGGCCGCGCCGATCATGTCGATGTCGTTGGCGCCGTCGCCCACGGCCACGGTCTGCCCCATCGGCACGCCCTCCTGCTCGGCGAACCGCCGCAGCGCCACCGCCTTGCCCGCCCGGTCGACGACCTCGCCGACCACGCGGCCGGTGAGCTTGCCGTCCACGACCTCCAGCTCGTTGGCCGCGCAGAAGTCCAGGCCCAGGTCGTCCACCAGCCGCTGGATGACGCGCGTGAACCCGCCGGAGACGACGCCGCAGCGGAACCCGAGCCGCTTGAGCGTCCGCACCGTGGTCCGGGCGCCCGGCGTCAGCTCCAGCGACGCCGCCACCTCGTCGAGCACCGACTCGTCCAGGCCCGCCAGCAGCGCCACCCGCCGCTCCAGCGACTCGGCGAAGTCCAGCTCGCCGCGCATGGCCGCCTCGGTGATCTCCCGGACCTGCGGCTCCACCCCGACGTGCGCGGCCAGCATCTCGATCACCTCGCCCTGGATGAGCGTGGAGTCGACGTCGAACACCACCAGCCGCTTGGCGCGCCGGGTCAGCCCGGCCCGCTCCACCGCGATGTCCAGCCCGCCGCGCACCGCCACCTCGGCCAGCGCCGCCCGCAGGGCCGCGTCGCTCTCCCCCGTGTCGGCCGCCACGGACACCCGCAGCTCCAGACCGGTGACCGGGTAGTCGGCCACGCCCCGGATGGCGTCGATGTTCACGCCCAGCGCCGCCAGCCGCCGCGCCACCTCGGTGAACGCGCGGGCGGTCACCGGGCGGCCGAGCAGGATGATCACGTGGCTCGACTCCAGCCGGGCGGTGCGCTTGGAGTCCGCGCCGATCTCCACCTCGACGTGCATGGACACCGTCGCCATGGCCTGCTCGACGGCCTCCTGGAGGCCCTCCGGGTCGCGGTCCGCGCCGACGAGCACGCCCAGCACCAGCCGGCCCCGGATGACGACCTGCTCGACGTCGAGGATCTCCACCCCGTGGCGGGTCAGCACCGCGAACAGCACCGAGGACACCCCCGGCTTGTCCGGTCCGGTGACCGTGATCAGGACGGGCGTGGCGGTGGGCTTGGTCACGATGGCTCCTATGCCGGACGGCGACGAGTGCCGGGGGTGTGCCGGACGGCGACGAGCCCCGGCAGCCATGGGGCGGCCGGGGCTCGTCGTCGAACCTGCGCGTCGAGGTTACTTGTGGTCGCCCTCGGTGCCTTCCGAGGCCGTGCCGGACTGGACCGCCTGCGCGGCCTTCTCGGACGGGGCGGCCTTGGCCTTCTCGTGCGGGATGGCCTTGCCGGTGAAGGTCACGTGCGATTCCTCGTGCATCCGCTCGATCATGTGCGGGTAGTGCAGCTCGAACGCGGGGCGCGCGGAGCGGATGCGGGGCAGCTCGGTGAAGTTGTGCCGCGGCGGCGGGCAGGAGGTCGCCCACTCCAGCGAGTTGCCGAAGCCCCACGGGTCGTCCACGTGCACGGTCTCGCCGTACCGGTAGGACTTGAAGATGTTGTAGATGAACGGCAGCGTCGACGCGCCCAGGATGTAGGCGCCGATCGTGGAGATCATGTTCAGCGTGGTGAAGCCGTCACCGGGCAGGTAGTCCGCGTACCGGCGCGGCATGCCCTCGTTGCCCAGCCAGTGCTGCACCAGGAACGTGGCGTGGAAGCCGAGGAACGTGGTCCAGAAGTGGAGCTTGCCCAGCGGCTCGTCCATCATCCGGCCGGTGATCTTCGGGAACCAGAAGTAGATGCCCGCGAAGGTGGCGAACACGATCGTGCCGTAGAGCACGTAGTGGAAGTGCGCGACGACGAAGTACGTGTCCGAGACGTGGAAGTCGATCGCCGGCGCGGCCAGCAGGATGCCCGACAGGCCGCCGAAGAGGAAGGTGACGATGAAGCCGATGCTGAACAGCATCGGTGTCTCGAACGTCAGCTGCCCCTTCCACATGGTGCCGATCCAGTTGAAGAACTTGATGCCGGTCGGCACGGCGATCAGGAAGGTCATGAACGCGAAGAACGGCAGCAGCACCGCGCCCGTGGCGTACATGTGGTGGGCCCACACGGCGACGGACAGGGCCGCGATGCCCAGCGTGGCGTAGACGAGCCCGTTGTAGCCGAACAGCGGCTTGCGGCTGAACACCGGGAAGATCTCGGACACGATGCCGAAGAACGGCAGCGCGACGATGTAGACCTCGGGGTGGCCGAAGAACCAGAACAGGTGCTGCCACAGGATCACGC
Organism: Actinosynnema sp. NPDC059797; assembly: GCF_042732085.1. Taxonomy (NCBI): domain Bacteria; kingdom Bacillati; phylum Actinomycetota; class Actinomycetes; order Pseudonocardiales; family Pseudonocardiaceae; genus Actinosynnema; species Actinosynnema sp. NPDC059797. The sequence goes on along the minus strand of NZ_JBHWIE010000032.1, from coordinate 13,307 downwards.
CGCCGTTGGCGGGGTCGAACACGTGGGCGCCCAGGTGCCGGTCGGCCAGCAGGCCCAGCAGCGCGGCGGTCAGGATCGGGAACGCCAGCAGCACCAGCACGCTCGTCACCAGGATGTTCCAGGTGAAGATCGGCATGCGGAACATGGTCATGCCGGGCGCCCGGAGGCAGACCACGGTGGTGATCATGTTGACCGCGCCGAGGATGGTGCCGAGACCACCGACGACCAGGCCGGAGATCCACAGGTCGGCGCCCGCGCCGGGCGAGTGGATGGCGTTGGACAGCGGCGTGTAGGCGAACCAGCCGAAGTCGGCCGCGCCGCCCGGCGTGAGGAAGCCCGCCATCACGATCAGGCCGCCGAACAGGTACAGCCAGTACGAGAAGGCGTTGAGCCTCGGGAACGCCACGTCCGGCGAGCCGATCTGGAGCGGCAGGATGAAGTTGGCGAAGCCGAACACGATCGGGGTCGCGTAGAGCAGCAGCATCACCGTGCCGTGCATGGTGAACAGCTGGTTGTACTGCTCCTGCGAGAGGAACTGCATCCCCGGACGGGCCAGCTCGGTGCGGATCAGCATGGCCATCGCGCCGCCCACCATGAAGAAGGCGAACGACGTGACCAGGTACATGATGCCGATCTGCTTGTGGTCCGTGGTGCGGAACATCCGCAGCAGGAACGAACCCTTGACCGCCTTGCGAGTCCCGAAGGGCCGCGTAGCGATCGGCTGCGGGGCTACGGCCGTCACGGTGCCTCCTGCCTGTGCTGGTTCTGGCGTGACCGGCGGGCGGGCCCGTCGGCTTCTCGGATCGTAGACGGCCCGGTTCCGGGGGGCGCGGCTGGGCCGGTTGCCGGCTCGGGCGAGGTAGCGCAGGTCACAGCCGGTGGGCGGTGGACCCGCTTCCCGGGACCGCGGTCCCGGGAAGCGGGTCGGGGCGGGTTCAGCGGCGGATCAGGCCGCGCAGCTTCGGCGAGGCCACGAACACCGCGCCCAGGGCGACGAGCCCGAGGCCCGCGAACAGCAGCCAGGCGGAGCCGAATCCGGTGTCGGCCAGGTCGTCGGTCGCGACGGCGGCGGGCGCGGAGGTGGTCGTGGCCGGCGTGGCGGAGCCGGGGGTGGTCGGCGCGGTGGACGACCCGTTCGGGGTGCCGGCGGACGGGCGCTCCGGCTGCTCCGGCTGCCCGGGTTCCCCGCCCGGCTGCTCCGGCTCGCCACCCGGCTGCTCCGGCTCCCCGCCCGGCTGCTCGGGCTCCGGGCCGGGCTCGCCGCCCGGCTGTTCGGGCTGCCCGCCCGGCTCGACGCAGAAGAACCAGTGGCTGATGTCGGGCAGCTGCCCGCCGTTGTTGAGCGGCGGCACCAGGCCCTCCCAGGGCAGCTCGCCCAGCTCGGCGGCCGGGTAGACCAGGTAGCCGTCGCCGCCCTTGACCACGACGCCGGTCACGGTGTGGCCCGCGACGCCGCCCTCGACGGTCAGGGTCGTCCGGCCGGTGACGGTGTGGGGCAGTTCCAGGTCGCCCTCGTCACCGTCGACGGCCCGACCGGACAGCCCCGCCACCGCGCAGGCGTTCGGGTGGTTGGCGTCCAGGTTCTTGTCCGGGCCCTTGCCCGGGGTGGCGGCGGCGACGCCACCGAGCAGTCCTGCGGTGGTCAGAGCGAACAGGGTTACCCCGAGCAGGCGACGGGAGGTCATGCGCATGGTGGTGCTCCACGGGAAGAAGGACCGACCGGCGTAGCCAACTACGCCGGATGTCCCCCTATCGAGCGACCACCTTCGGGAGTAGTGGTTCGTCCCTGTTTTGTGATGCCCCCGTGACGCGTCACCGGCCGGACCCGCGGGCCCGGGTGGACGCGAGCAGCGCGAGGCCCGCGGCGAGCAGGGCGAGGCCGAGCACCGCCGGCCCGGCGGGGGCGGCGCCGGTGTCCGCGAGGCCGGCGGTCCGGGGGCTCGCGGCCGGGGCGGCGGACGTGCCGGTCCCGGCGGGCGCCGCGGTGGGCGGGGCGGTGGTCGCGGTGGCGGTCGGCGTCCGGGGGATCCGGGGCGCGGTGGTGGTCGAGGTCGGGAGGAGCGCGCCGTTCGGGCTGGCCACGGGGGCGTCCAGCGAGGCGGTCACGGTGCTGTTGGCGGTGGGCGGGGTGGTCGCGACCGCGACGGCGCAGGCGAACCAGTGGGCGACGGCCGGCAGCAGGTCGTCCTGGTCGAGCGGCGCCCGCAGCCCCTCCCAGGGCAGGTCGTGGAGGTTCGCCGCCGGGTAGACGTGGTATGCCTCGCCGTTCGCCACCACCACGCCGGTCACGGCCCGGCCCGGCGGGAAGGCCAGCACGTCGAGGTAGGGGCCGTTGCCCCGGTGGGCGTCGGGGGGCAGGGCGGTCTCGTCGCCGGGCAGGCCGACCTCGTCGCAGGCGTCGCCCGGCTCGTCGAGGCGGACGTCGCCGACCACGACGGAGGCCCGGCTGTCGTCGGACTGGGCGGCGGTGGCAGCGGCGGCGGGCGTGGCGGCAGCCGTGACCAGGGCGGCCGTGAGCAGGGCGGCGGTGAGCAGGGCGCGGGTCGTCGTGCGCATGGTCCACCTCGCGGAGTCGAAGGGGTGCTCCACCCGGTGTATCGCCCTGAACCGTTCGGACGTGTCGGTCCGCGGCCGGTTTCGCGGTGGAATGGTCCCGTGCGAGACCTGGAGACCCCGTGGTACGACGCCGTCCGCGCGCTGGGCGGCGACCACCCGCCCGGCGACCTGGCCGAGCGGTACGCCGAGCCGCACCGCGGCTACCACAACGCCGACCACGTGCTGGCCGTCGTGCGGGACGTGACCGCGCTCGCCGCCGACCGGACGGCCGAGGAGCGCGCGGTGCTGGTCCTGGCGGCCCTGGCGCATGACGTCGTCTACGACGGCCGGCCCGGCGAGGACGAGCGCCGCAGCGCCGACTGGGCGCGGGCGCGGCTGGCCGGGCTGCCGCAGGCGGAGCGGGTCGCGGAACTGGTGCTCGCCACCACCGACCACACCTCGGACGACGAGGTCGCCCGGCTGCTGCTCGACGCCGACCTGGCCGTGCTCGGCTCCGGGCCGGCGGACTACGAGCGCTACCGGCGGGCGGTGCGCGCCGAGTACGCGCACGTCGCCGACGACGCCTGGCGGGTCGGGCGCGGCGCGGTGCTGCGGTCCCTGCTCGACCGGGACCCGCTGTACGCCACGCCCGCGGCGCGCGCCCGCTGGGAGGCGCGCGCCAGGCGGAACCTGGCCGCCGAGCTCAGCTCGCTCGGTGATCCGCCATGAGCTGGTCGAACGTCGGGAACGACCGGGCGATGTCGCTGCCGGTGAAGTTGCCGACCCAGCCGTCGTCGTCGTGGAAGAACCGGATCGACACGTAGTCGGGCCGGGTGCCCATGTCGAACCAGTGGGTGGTGTTCTCCGGCACGCTGAGCAGGTCGCCCGCCTCGCACAGCACGGCGTGCACGCGGTCGCCGACGTGCAGGTAGAACACGCCCGCGCCGCGCGCGAAGAACCGGTCCTCGTCGTCGTCGTGGGTGTGCTCGGCGAGGAACCTGGCGCGCGACTGGGCGGCGGTCTCCAGCCACCCGGGGTCGTCCGACGGGGTCATCTCCATGGCGTCGACCAGGACGTAGCCCTCGGTCTCGGTGACCCGGGCGACCTGGTCCCGGTACGCCTCCAGGGCGTTCTCCTTGGTCACGCCGGGCAGGACGGGCCACCGCTCGTAGCGGACGCCGAGCTGCTTCAGCTCCTCGGCGATCTCGGCGGGGTCGGAGGTGCGGATCACCGGGTTCCCGGGATCGGTGTCCGGCCACACGGTCAGCAACGTCATCGCGCCTACCTCCTCGAAGAGACCTCGACCTTGAAGCGCAACAGCCACTCCAGGCACTCCAGGCGGTGCCTGGCCTGGTGGAGGTCGTCACCCCACACGTACACCCCGTGGCGGGCGACGAGCAAGGCCGGCACGTCCGGCCGGAAGCCCTCCTCGAACGCGTCGCCGAGCACCCCCATGTCCTGCCCGTTGGGCACGACCGGGATGACCACCACGTCGTCGTGGGCGCGCCGGCCGAAGCCCTTGAGCATCTCCAGGTCGCGCAGCTCCACCCCGTCGGGCCAGCGCTCGGCGGCCACCACGGGCGCGAGGGCGTGCACGTGGACCACCGCGCCCGCGCCCGACACCGCCGCGATCCGGCCGTGCAGGGCCGCCTCGGCGGACGGCACGCGCACCGGGTCGTCGGTGTTGCCCCCGGCGTCGACGAGCACCACGTCGTCGGGCGTCAGCTCGCCCTTGTCCTTGCCGCTGACCGTCACGGCCAGCCGCAGCGGGTCGCGGTCCACGACCACCGACAGGTTGCCCGACGTGCCCCGCATCCAGCCCATCGCGGTGTAGCGGGCGCACTCGGCGGCCAGCGCCTCGCCCGGTGTCACAGCGAGTCCACCTTGCGGTGCGGGCCGAAGTCGGCGTGCTCCTGGGGCTCGCCGGGCCGCGCCACGCCGACCGTGCGCCAGCCCGCCTCGGCGGCGGCGTGCAGCTCGGCGGGCACGTCGGACCAGAAGGTGATGTCGCCGGGGTCCGCGTCGAGCACGGAGGCGATCTTCAGGTACGACGACGCCTCGCGCTTCGGCCCCGCGTTGGCGGTGTCGAAGTGGTGCTCGAACAGCGGCGTCAGGTCGCCGTCGGTGGTGTGCCGGAAGAACGCGACCTGCCCGGCGACCGAGCCGGAGGAGAACACGGCCAGCTTCACGCCCTCGTCGTGCCACTTCCGCAGGGCGGGCACCACGTCCGGGAAGAACTCGGCGACCAGGTCGCCCCGCGCGTAGCCCTCCTGCCAGATCAGGCCCTGCAGCGTCTTGAGCGGGGTGGCCTTCCGGTCGGCGTCCATCCAGCCGTGCAGCACGGCGACCAGCTCGTCCGTGCCCCCCTCGACCCCGGACAGCTCGCGGACCTGCGCCACCGCCTCGGCCACGGCCGGGTCGTCGGGGTGCTCGTCGATCCACGGGCCCAGGCGCGGGCGCGCGTAGTCGTACAGGGTGACCAGCACCTGGTCGGTGGCGCTGAGCGTGCCTTCGATGTCCAGCACAACCCACCCAGTAGCGATCCGGTCAGTCATGAACGTCCTCGGCGTAGTAGTCGGCCAGCTCGTGCGGAGCGTACGCACCGCGGTCGGTCACCACGGTGGTCACGAACCGCGGCGGGGTGACGTCGAACGCGGGGTAGCGGCCGCGCGCCTTGTCGGTGGCCGTGCGGCGGCCCAGGGTGTGCAGCACCTCCTCGCCCGGCCGGTGCTCGATCGGCACGTCGGCGGCGGTCGGCGCGAGCCGGTCGGGCGCCTGCACCATGGCCAGGAACGGCACGTCGAAGGCGTGCGCGGCGACGGCCAGGCCGAGCGTGCCGACCTTGTTCACCACGTGCCCGTCCATGGTGACCCGGTCGGCGGCGGTCAGCAGCACGTCGACCTCGCCGGCCGACATCACCGCCGCGCCCATGCCGTCGGTGATCAGGGTGGTGTCCACGCCCATCTCGCCCAGGGTCTCCGCGGTCAGCCGGGCGCCCTGGAGGTACGGGCGGGTCTCCGTGCACACGAAGCGCAAACGCTTGCCGAGGCCTTGGGCGGCCTTGACGGTCTCGGTCAGGTACAGGTCGGCCCAGCAGTGGGTGAGCACCGCGCCGTCCCCGGGGAGCAGCGCGGCGGTGGCCTCGCCGAGCCTGCGGCTGCGGTCCCGGTAGCGCTCGTCGCCCGCGCGCGCGCCGGCCAGCGCGCCCGCTTCGAGGTCGTCGGAGGCGTCCACGCCGGCCAGCACGGCGGCCACGGCCTTGCGCAGGGCGTTGTTGGTGCGCCGGGTGGCGACCAGCAGCTCGCCGGCCCGCTCCAGGGACGCGCGAGCCTCGGCGCGGGGCAGGCCGCGGGCCTCGCGGGCGGCCAGCACCATGCCCCACAGGGCGGCGAAGTACGGGCCGGAGGACTGGGTGACCATGTCCTCGATGGCGCCGGCGACCTCGGCCACGGTGGCGCAGCGCACCCACACCCGTTCGAACGGGAAGTTGCGGCGGTCCAGGATGTGGACGCCGTCGTCCTCCAGCCGGACGCTGCGCGCGAGCACCGGCTCCATCAGCTGTACCCGGTGAACGGCGCGTGCTCGCCGGTGAGGAAGTGCGCGCCGACCTCGCGCGCCTTGTACGACACCGGGTCGTGCAGGGTGAGCGTGCGGGCGTTGCGCCAGAACCGGTCGAAGGCGTAGCCGGCCGCGGTGGCGCGGGCCCCGCACAGCTCGAACACGCGGCTGGTGGTCTGGTTGGCGACCCGGGTGGAGACGACCTTGGCGGCGGAGATCGCGGCGGCGGCCTCGGCGCGCTCGTCGGCGGTCAGGCCGGCGCCGCGCCCGGAGGCGGCGTCCAGCAGCCCGGAGGCGTGGTCGGCGAGCAGGCCGGCGGCCTTGGTGTCGGCGACCAGCTCGCCGTAGGTCCCGAGGATGTAGGGGTCGTCGACGGCCTTGTCCACGCCGCTGAGGAACCAGGGGCGGGTGGTGGTGCGGGTGTAGCGGGCGGCCTCGGCCAGCGCGCCCTCGGCGAGCGCGACGTACAGCTGGGCCAGCACGAGCTGGAAGCCGAGGGCCGCCAGCGACAGCCGGGGCGTGGCCTCGTCCTGGCCGCCCAGCACCCGCGCGTGCGGGACGAACACCGCGTCGAAGGTCACGCCGCCGCTGGCGGTGAGCCGCTGGCCGATGTTGTCCCAGTCGCCGGCGTAGGAGATGCCGTCGGCCCGGGCGTCCAGGGTGAAGGTCAGCTTCTCGCCGGTGTCGGCGCGGGTGGCGCTGACCACGAGCCGGTCGGCGACGGACGCGCCGGTGGCGAAGGTCTTGCGGCCGGAGACGGTGAACCCGCCGTCGACCGGGTCGAGCCGGAGGGCCGCGTCCAGCGGGTTGCTCACGCCCGCCCAGAACAGGTCCTCGCCCGCGTCGAAGGCGGGGTTGTCGAACAGGCCGCTGCGCCACACCTGGAGGTAGTGGTAGCCGAGCAGGTGGCCGACGTTGGCGTCCGCCGCGCCGACCACGCGGGTCACCGCCTGCTGGGTCGCCCAGTCGCGGACCGCCAGCAGGCCGGACCGGCGCAGCGCCTCGACCTCGGCGGCGGGCTCGGCGCCCAGCCGGTCGCGCTCCGCGGCGTCCACGCGCAGCCCGGCGGCCAGCTCCTCGGCGACGGTCAGCCACTTCTGCCGACCATCGGTGCTCGTCATCCACTGCCTCCTGCCAGTTCGTCCCCAGCAGGCGAGCCTATCGGGCGGGCGGCGGCGCGGGCTGAGCGTTCCGCCACATGGGAGGGGCGGCGGTTCAGCGGGTCACGTGGATCCCGTGACCGGCCAGTCCCAGCACGTTGAGCGCGCCGCGCAGGTCGGTGGCGCCGCAGGGGTGCCACTCCACGTGCCAGGCCCACGTGCGGCGGTCCTGGGCGAGCGCCTTCAGGTACCGCACGCACAGCGACGGCGGGATGGCGTCGCAGCGCTTGCGGGCGGCCCGCAGGGCGATCTCCATGCGCAGCGCCTCGTCGTCCTGCCGGTTGCTCGAACGGATGCGGTCGAGGATGCCGTCAATCAGGTTGGCCCGGCCGAGCAGGAACTCCCACCAGTAGCCCTCGTCGGCCGCGGCCTCGAACCCGCCCTCGTCGTCCAGCAGCGCGAACACGCCCTCGGCGAGGCAGTCGCCGAACTCCTCGGTCTGCGCCCGCAGCTCGTTGGCGAACGGGTCGTAGGGCTTCTGGAGCACCTCGCCGGCCCTGGCCGAGCGGCGCAGGCCCCGGTCGTCGAGCAGGAAGAACCAGTCCTCGTTGTAGACGTTGGGGAAGAAGGAGGTCATGGACCCGTTGCCGACGACCAGGGCACCGCCGCCGATGAACGTGCCCTGCTCGCCGCCGGTCTCGCGGTGGGCGTGGCACACCACCGAGTTGTCCGGGAAGCCGCCCACGTCCAGGCCGACGGCCGCGTAGCCGTCCGACACGAGGCCGGCCGCCGCGTCGAGGTCGGCGGGCCGCGGCACCGTGATGTCGTCGTCGAGGAACGCCACGCGCTCCCAGCCAGCCACCCACGACACCAGCAGGCCGAGGTTGCGCTTGAGGCTGGTGTCGGTGCGCCGCTCGAACTCCGTGCCGCGCAGCACCTTCCCGGTGGCCAGGCGCGGCATCACGGAGCCGCACAGGTCGCGGACGTCGAGGGCCAGCGCTTCGACGCCCCGGTCGCGGGCCAGCTTCGCGGTCCGGGCGGCGGAGGCGTGGCCGCTCGTCAGCGCCACCAGGGGACGGTCGAGGGCGGCAGCGACGTCGAGCACGGCGTACAGGTGTGCGGTCGGCCGGTTCGTCGGCACGACGACGGCGTCCACCCGACCCGGCGGGCAGTCGGCCACGTCCAACGCGGTCAGGAGTTTGCCGTGTGAAGCGTGGTGTTCCGCGCGCAGCGGTCCGACAGCGATCAAGTCAGGACCTCCGGCGACCGACGGTACCGGGATCAACGCGTGCGCGGCGACAACCGTTCCCCACCAACGGAAACCGAGTGACGCTCAACCAACTTCCGCAGAACTGCGGATCACCGCCCGGGAGACATAATCCTCTTGGCCGTACTCGGTCGGTCATCACGTCGCTACGCTCTGCCCAGACCCGCAGGAGGCTTCGCTTGTCCGATGAGCACGGGCCCGACACGAGCAACGACGTCTCCGGCGCCGCACGTTCGGTCGTCCAGGCGGGTTCGATCGCGGGCGGGGTCCACCTCCACTCGACGGGGCGCCACGAGGTGCCCGTCCCACACGAACTGCCACCGGACGTGCACGCCTTCACCGACCGGGTCGAACAGCTCGCCGAGCTGGACCTGCTGCTCGCGTCGACCGAAGGTGCCCCGCGCACGGCCGCCGCGGTGATCTCCGCGGTGTCCGGCACGGCCGGGGTGGGCAAGACCGCCTTCGCGACGCACTGGGCGCACCGGGTGCGCGACCGGTTCCCCGACGGTCAGCTCTACCTCAACCTGCGCGGGTACGGACCGGACCGGCCGATGCAGGCCGCCGAGGCGCTCGCCGGCCTGCTGCGCTCGTTGGGGGTGCCGAATTCCGACATCCCCCACGACCCGGACGAGCGCGCGGCCAGGTTCCGCAGCCTGGCCGCCGGTCGACGGATGCTGGTGGTGCTCGACAACGCCCGGTCCGCCGACCAGGTCAGGCCACTGCTGCCGGGCACGTCCTCGTGCGTCGTCCTGGTCACCAGCCGCGATGCCCTGCCGGGGCTGGTCTCCCGGGACGGCGCCCGCCGGGTCAACCTCGACCTCCTGCCCCACGAGCAGGCGGTGACCCTGCTGCGAACGTTGATCGGCCCCAGGGTCGACGCCGAGCCCGACGCCGCCCACGACCTCGTCCGGCACTGCGCCCGGCTGCCGCTGGCGCTGCGGATCGCGGCCGACCTCGCCGCGACGAGCCCGGACACCCCCCTCGCCGAACTGGTCGCCGACCTGGCCGACGAGCAGAGCAGGCTCGACCTGCTCGACGCGGGGGACGATCCGTACACCGCGGTGCGCGCCGTGCTGTCCTGGTCCTACCGGAACCTCGGGTCGGACGAGGCACGGGCATTCCGCCTCCTGGGGCTGCACCCCGGTCGCGACTTCGATCCGGCCGCCGCCGCGGCCCTCATCGGGAGCGCACAGCAGCGGACGCGCCGGTTGCTCGACTCGCTGCTCCGCGCGCACCTGCTGGAGCGCACCGGGACCGGCCGCTACCAGATGCACGACCTGCTGCGCGTCTACGCGGCCGACCTCGCCTCGCAGGAAGAGCAGGAAGAGGTCAAGCAGGCGGCGCAGCGCCGGCTGTTCGACTTCTACCTGCGCTCCGCGTCGCTCGCCATGAAGCTCCTGTTCCCCCAGGAACACGGCCGTCGGCCGCCGGCGCCGAAGACCGACGTGGTCCCGGCGGTCCTCGCGGACGCCGATCGGGCCGCGCGCTGGTTGGAGGTCGAGCGGGCCACCTTCTCCGCCGTGGCGGCCCAGACGGTGGACACCACCTGGGCCGGTTACGCACCCCTGCTGTCCACGACCCTCTACCGGTTCCTGGACGTCCACGGGCACTTCGACGACGCCGTGTCCCTGCACGCGCTGGCGGTCCGGGCGGCGCGGCAGCTGGACGACCGGGTGGCCCTGGGGCGGTGCCTGCACAACCTCGGCACCGCCTACCAGCGCCTCGGGCGCTACCGGGAGGCCCAGGACCACTTGGAGGAGGCGGTCGGGGTGTTGCGGCAAGCCGGTCAGCCGAACGCCGAGGCACAGGCGCTGGCCGACCTCGGGCTCGTCCACATGCTGCTCGGCGAGTACGACGAAGCGCTGGACCGCGATGCCGAGGCACTGCGCCTGTTCGAGGCCGGGCACGATCGGACGGGGCAGGGACAGGTGCTCAACAACATGGGCCTCGTCCTGGACCGGGTGGGCCGCTCGGAGGAATCGGTCGAGCACACGCTGCGGGCGCTGGAGCTGTTCCGCGAGACCGATGACCTGCCTCGACAGGGTTACGCCTTGAACGACATCGGGGTGGCGCTCCAGCACCTGGCGAACTACACCAAGGCGTTGGACCACCACCGCAAGGCGCTGCTCCTCGCCCGCGCCACCCACGACCGCGCGCTGGAGGCCGCGGCGCTCAACGGGCTCGGCAACACCAACCGGCAGCTCGGCGCGGCGGAGCCGGCCCTGGAGTTCCACGACCAGGCGCTCGTCATCGCCCTGGGCATCGGCGACCGCTACGAGCAGGCGCAGGCGCACGAGGGGTTCGCCGGCGCCCACGGAGCACTGGGTGAGCTGCCCGAAGCCCAGGAGCGGTTGAGGCGGGCGCTGGAGATCTACCTCGACCTCGGCGCTCCGGAGGCCGCCCTGGTCCAGCGCCGGCTGGACGACCTGACCGGGTGAACCGCGCCGGGCTCGGTGTCGTGCGGCACCGAGCCCGGCGGCTTTCACCCGGACGCCTCCGGCCATTCGAGGAGGCGGGACCCGGGCAGGTCCCAGTCGGGCGTGACCACCTGGCCGTTCACCACGAGCACCCTGGTGAGGACGCTGTAGGCCTCGGCGCCCGCGAAGCGGGTCTCCAGGTACTCGGAGTTGCGGTCGCGGAACCGGGCGTCGGTCAGCGCGCGCACGACGCCGAGGGTCCCCCGGCCGTACATGCCGTTACAGACCGTCACCGTTCTCTTGTGGTTGAACGGGTTCGGGCCGCGGTAGAAGTGCGCGACGTCCTCGTTCAGCACGTCGTGCCGGTCGGGTGACGTGCCGAGCACGGGCGCGTACAGGCGTTCCGTGCCGTCCGGCAGTCGCGCGACGAACCCGCCGGGCTCGGACTCGTGGTGCCTGCCGACCTGCTCGACCGGCAGGTCCACCCGGTCCTGGAGCTCGCGGCTGGCGCAGTTCCAGTCCACGCCGCCCAGCAGCACGAGGTGCGTGGTGTAGTCGTCGTGGGAGAGGTCGGTGTCGGTGCGGAAGTTGACCTGGCTGCGCGGGTTGACCGCGCGGATGTGGCCGTGCAGCTCGATCAGCGCGTCGAGGTCGGCGTAGGTGTGCAGCTCGACGTAGTCGGGCTTCGTCGGGTCCGCGTAGGGCATCCGGTCGCGCATCTCCCGGGGCAGCTGGGCGACCACGATGGTGATGACGTGCCGGTCGTCGAAGTGCCAGAACCCCGGGTCCCTCCCATCGGCCGCCGCAGCGGGGGCGAGGTCGCGCCGGCCGGCCGCGCGCAGCCCGGTCAGCTCGGCGAGCAGCTCCTCGCGGCGGCGCAGCTCGTCGGCGGTCAGGTCGTCGACGTCCAGCAGGCGGTAGGGGCGTTCGGCCACGGACCTCTTGGTGGCGAAGAACGTGGCGTAGGCGGCGAGGCGGTGCAGCGGCGGCGCCTTCGGCTTGGTGCGGCTCTCCCACGACGACAGCAGCGGCACGCTCGCGGGCTTCTCCGCGCTGAGCGCGTCGGCGAGGTCGCCCTGGGTGATCCGGACTTCCGGCCAGGTCTCCTCACGCAGCGCCCGGAGACGGCGCGCCAACGCGGAGGGACCTTCTGCGACCACCACGAGCGGTGAGCCCTTCAGCGAACTTCAGGAAGAATGCCGAATTTCGCAGAGTACACGAAACCACCCGGACCTGGGAGCCCACGAGTCGCAATTGCGCTTCGTCGGCTGAACGGAACCCCGCTACCCTCATCACACCTGGATTCAACAGATTTCAGTGATCAGAGCTGAAGTTCAGCCAAGACGGCCTTCGGGGGTGGCCATGAACGCGCTCGCCGCTTCGCCCCGGTCCTCCGGCACCGCCGTGACCACCGTCCTGCTGGTGTACCTGCGCTGAACAACCGGCGGACGTGCGCCGACCAGCGGGTGGCGGCTCCTCCCTTCGACTACGGTGTGCGGGCCCGCACCGAAGGGGGGAGTCGCACGATGGCCCTGTCCTGGAGACCGCAGCCCGGTGGGACCGCCGTAGCGCCGCCCCCCGGGTCCTCAGGCCCGCGTCCACACCGGACGTCCACGCCGCACCTGCTCGAAGCCGAGCTGCTGGTCGGCTACCTGTCGCTGCCGACGTGCCCGCTGGGCAACAACGTCTACAAGGAGCCCGACCAGCCGAACGTGGTCCGGTGGGGCTCGCCCGGCGACGCCTCGGGCTGGGTCAACCGGAGCCAGTGCGCCTCGTTCCAGACGGCCGTGCTCAGGCGGACCTACCCGTGGGCGACGCCCCGCTTCTTCCGCGCCCACTTCGGCACGGCGAGCCCGTTCGCCCGCGACTACCGGCTGGCGTTCGCCGAGCGGTCCGTGCCGCACTTCGAGCGCGTGGACGCGGTGGCGGACCTGCTGCCGGGCGACCTGATCGCCGTCGACTACCGCAACGACCAGGACACCAACACCGGGCACATCGTGATGGTGAGGTCGGTGAAGGGCCCTTACACGGCCCCGGTGGCGTCGCTGAACTTCCCCGGCGAGACCCAGTACGCGGTCGAGGTGGTCGACTGCACGTCCGAGCCGCACGGCCGGTACGGGGTGGGCAACTACGCCCTGTTCCCGGACAGCCGGATCTTCAACGCGGGCGCCGCCACCGACGGCGCGGGCTTCGGCCACATGATGTTCTACGCCTCGGACGCGACCGGCGCCTTCACCCGCTACCGGTGGAGCGTGAACACCTCGTCGGCCGGCGCCCACCCCACCTCCGAGCGCCCGGTCGCCGCCGCCCGCGTCGTCCCCTGACCGGCGGGCGGGTCGGGTCCGTCGCCCGACCCGCCCGCCGGTGTCAGAGTCGCTGCCAGAGGGCCGGGACGTTCGGCGGCTCCCAGCCCGGCTGGGACGTGTGGGG
>NZ_JBHWIE010000031.1:0-50157 GCF_042732085.1 Actinosynnema sp. NPDC059797 | reverse complement strand
GCCTCCGGGCGCGGGCCGCCGTCGTTCCTCGGGTCAGGCCGCCGTTCCTCGGGTCAGGCGGTCCGCCACAGGGCGGGGACGTTCGGCGGCTCCCAGCCCGGCTGGGCCAGGTGCGCCTGGAGGCAGACGTACTCGACGTTGCCGTAGGTGACCTTCGTGCCGGGCGTGTAGTTGGTGCCCGAGGTCCACGTGCCGCCCGGCTGCTGGCCCGACGTGGTGGTGGTGGTCGTGGTGGTGGTGCCCGGCTGCTGCGGGACGTTCAGCACGAAGTCGAACGCCGCCTCCCTCGCACCGCCGACGCTGCGCACGGTCATCAGCAGGCGCGGGTCGAAGATGGTGTCGGTGTTGTTGCGCGGTTCGCCCGGGAAGTACAACTGCGTGGTCAGCACCGGGCGGCCGGGCGCCTGCACCTTCACGTGGATGTGCCGCGTGCGCCCCGGGTACAGGCCCGGCACGATCGTGGACAGGGTGAAGGCGCCGTTGGCGTTGGTGAACTGGTGACCGCGGAAGCGGAAGCCCGTGTTGTCGTACACGCCGTTGACGTCGGCCTGCCAGAAGTCCAGCAGCGCGTTGGCGATCGGCTGGCACGCCAGGCCGAACACGTAGCCGGTCACCGTCAGCCGGGTGCCGGGCGTGCCGGCGTCGACCAGCGACGTGCGGCGCGGCGAGTTCGGCTTGAAGTACGGGCCCTCGGTCTGCGGCGGCGTCGGGTCGTCGCCGTCGTCGCACATGGGGGTGGGCTCCAGCAGGGCGCCGTTCCCGCCGAGGTCCCGCGCCAGGGCCGGCACGCCCATCATCGCGACGGGCAGCGTGACTCCCGCCGCGAGCGCGGCGCGCAGCACCGTCTTGCGGCTGAACCTGCGGTCGTCCGCCTCCGCGCCGAGTGGTTCCTCGGGCGCAGTGCGTCCGCCGTCCGCCGATGCATCCATGATTGCTCCTCGTGGGGGCGTGGTTCGGGGTTCACGACGAAACTACGAGGGCGTTTCACCACCGGACGATGGACGGAACCGGCCGGTCGTGGTGATCCTCACGGGCGCTGTTGTCACTGTTAACGGCGCTCCGCGCCGCGCCGGAACCCGCCGGGGCTCACCCCGGTCTCCCGCCGGAAGAACCGGCAGAAGTAGGCGGGGTCGGCGAACCCGACCCGGGCCGCGACCTGCCGCACCGCCAGGTCCGTCTTGGCCAGCAGCCGCTTCGCCTCGCGCGTGCGCGCCTCCCGGACCAGCTCGGACGGGGTGCGGCCGGTCGCCGCCTTCACCGCCTCGGTCAGGTAGCCGGGTGTCACGCCGATGCGCTCCGCGTAAGCGCGCACCGACCACAGCGCGTGCTCGGTGCGACCGGCCAGCCGGGCGAACTCCTCGGCCACCCCGCCGGCCCGCGCGGGTGCTGCGGCGGGGGTGGCGGGCAGCCGCGCGGCGCGCACCACCAGCACGTGCAGCAGGGCCCGCAGCACCGACCCCGCGCCCTCGGCGCCGCGCCGGTACTCGTCGTCCAGCTCGGTGACCAGCCGCAGCATCCGGTCGTGGGTCGGCTCGTCCAGCGTCAGCCACGGCCGCTCGCTCAACCGCCGCAGCAGGTCGCGGTCCGCGGGGTGGTCGAGCAGGAAGTCGTCGGTGAACAGCACCACGTACCCCTCCAGGTCCCGGGCGTCCACCCAGTGGTGCACCTGGCCGGGCGCGATCACGCACAGGTGCGGCGGCGCCAGCTCCCAGCGGGCCAGGTCCACCACGTGCGTGCCGGTGCCGCCGGTGACGTAGACGATCTCGTGGAAGGTGTGCCGGTGCGGGAACGACGCCCGTGACATCGGGCCGATCGTGTCGAAGGTGCCCACGGCGAACGGCAGCGCGTCGGGCACCGGCACCTCCAGCCGGTGCATCGGCAGCGCGCCCTCGCGCGGTGCCTGGCAGGTCGTACCCGGTAACACGGTGGTGCCGCGCATCGTCGACGGTCCTCTCGGGTGAAGGTCCAGACCAATTACGGTGAACCCACCTTGGCACGGCGGGCGGCCGAGCGGAACGCGCCGACCGGTTGGCGTCGCGGGCGGTGCTGAGCTGGTGTTATGGGGTGCGCGTTATGGCGCGCGGTCCGGCGCGCCCGCCGGTACCGTGATCGGGGTGACCGACCCGTTGGCGGAGTGGCGATCGGGCATCGACCCGGTCCTGGCACGGCTGCGCGACGCCGAGCTGCCGGCCGGGTTCCCGCTCGACTTCTCCCCGGCGTCGCTGTCCGCGCTGGAGGCGGTCCTGCTGGAGCGGTTCCCCGCCGGCGCCAGGTTCGGCGGCGAGGACCTCGCCGAGTCCGCGGTGGCCTACGTGGGCGAGGCGCTGCTGCTCGTCGGCGGCGGGGACTGGGAGTGGGCGGACGGGCCGGTGGTCCGGTTCGACGACGCCCTGGACCTGGAACCGGTGTCGCCGCTGCGGTTGCTGGGCCGGGTGGTGCGCAGCCGCACCGGTGTCGTGCTGGCGCACGCGCACGCGGCCGTGCTGGAGGCGGTGTCCCGGCAGCAGCTGGAGGACCCGGGCTGGGCGCCTTCACGCGGGGTCGGCGCGGGCGGGGGCACCGTGATCCGCCTGCCGCGCCGCCCGTAGCGGAGGGCCCGTCTTCGCCGGGGTGCGGGCTCCCTTGGTCGACGAGTTGCTCAGCGGCCTCGCGCCGCGCGGGCGGTGACGGTGTCCCAGTGCGCGGGGCGGGTCAGGCCGGCGGGCAGGCGGGTCCTCCGGTCGCCACCGGCGGCGTCCACCTGGGCCTGGGTGAGGTAGAAGCTCCCGGTCAGGTCGGCGCCCGACAGGTCGGCCCCGCGCAGGTCCGCGCCGATGAAGTCCACCAGCCTCAGGTCGGCGTCGCGCAGGTTCGCGCCGATCAGGTACGCGCCGCGCAGGCTGTTGGCACGCATCCGCGCGCCGCGCAGGTCCTTGCCGATCAGGTCCGCGCCCCGGCGGTTGCGGCCCTTGCCGCGCACCAGCTCGCTCGCCCGCAGCAGCAGCGCGTTCGCCCGGCCCCAGTAGGCGTCGACGTCGAGGGCCAGCAGCTCGTCCGGGGTGCCGCCGGTCCCCGCCTCGATCTCCGCGCGCAGCGCCCCGACCTCGGCGTGGAGGGGACGGGCGGGCGCCAGCTCCAGGGTCGCGGTCAGGTACCACAGCAGCTCGTGCAGCCGGCGCATCACGGGGAACACGTCGAACATGCGCTCGTCGCGCCGGTCCGCGCCGCCGAACGTCACCTGCACGACCCGCTGGCCCGCGCCGAAGCAGTCGTAGACCGTGCAGCCGGTGAAACCGCTGCTCCGCAGCTTCTCGTGGATGCCGCAGCGGGAGTCCGCGCCCAGGTTCGGGCACGGCGTGCGGGCGGGCTTGTCGATCGCGAAGTCCACCGACTTGGCGAACGCGGGCACCACGCAGCACAGGCCGACGCAGCGCGAGCAGTCCGCGCGCAGCTCGGTCATGCGCTCAGCTCGTCCAGGATCTGCTGCCCGTACTTGGCCAGCTTGTTCTCGCCGACCCCGTTGACGGTGCCCAGCTCGGACAGCGTGGTGGGCCCGGACGAGGCGATCTGCCGCAGCGTGGCGTCGTGGAAGATCACGTAGGCCGGGACGCCCTGCTCCTTCGCGGTCGCCGCCCGCCACGCGCGCAGCCGCTCGAACACCGGCACGGCCTCGGCGGGCAGCTCCACCTGCGGCGCGGCGGCCTTGGCGGTCTTGGCGGCCTTGACCTTCGCGGCGCGCTCGGGCTCGCGGCGCATCATGACCTTGCGGCCCTGGAACAGCACCTCGTCGCTGGCCGGCGTGGTGACGAGCGTCGAGTACTCGCCCTCCACCTCCAGCAGGCCCTGCGCGAGCAGTTGCCGGACGACGCCGCGCCAGCCGCTCTCGTTCAGCTCGGTGCCGATGCCGAACACCTTGAGCTGGTCGTGGTCGTGCTGGATGACCTTCGCGGTCTTGCGGCCGAGCAGGATGTCGATGGTCTGCCCGGCGCCGAACTTCTGCCGCCGCTCGTTGCGCAGCCGCACCACCGTGGACAGGACCTTCTGCGCGGCGACCGTGCCGTCCCACGTCTCCGGCGGCGTGAGGCACGTGTCGCAGTTGCCGCACGGCTCACCGGGCTGGCCGAAGTAGTTCAGCAGTTGCACGCGCCGGCACTCGACCGTCTCGCACAGCGCGAGCATCGCGTCCAGGTGCGCCATCAGCCGGCGGCGGTGCGCCTGGTCGCCCTCGGAGTCGTCGATCATCTTGCGCTGCTGCACGACGTCCTGGAGGCCGTAGGCGAGCCACGCCGTGGACGGCAGCCCGTCACGGCCCGCGCGGCCGGTCTCCTGGTAGTAGCCCTCCACGGACTTCGGCAGGTCGAGGTGGGCGACGAAGCGCACGTCCGGCTTGTCGATGCCCATGCCGAACGCGATGGTGGCGACCATTACCAGGCCGTCCTCGCGCAGGAAGCGGGACTGGTTGGCCGAGCGCGTGCCCGCGTCCAGGCCCGCGTGGTAGGGCAGGGCCCGGATGCCGTTCTGGGTGAGGAACTCGGCGGTCTTCTCGACCGAGTTGCGGGACAGGCAGTAGACGATGCCCGCGTCGCCGGCGTGCTCGGAGCGCAGCAGCTCCAGCAACTGCTTCTTCGGCTCGTTCTTCGGCACGATGCGGTACTGGATGTTCGGGCGGTCGAAGCTCGCCACGAAGTGCTTGGCGTCGGTCAGCTTCAGCCGCTCGGCGATCTCCTGGCGGGTGGCCTCGGTGGCGGTCGCGGTGAGCGCGATCCGCGGCACGTCCGGCCACCGTTCGTGCAGGTGCGACAGGGCGAGGTACTCGGGCCGGAAGTCGTGGCCCCACTGGGAGACGCAGTGCGCCTCGTCGATGGCGAACAACGCGATCCTGCCGCGGTCCAGCAACCGGGCGGTCTGCTCGGTGCGCAGCCGTTCCGGCGCGAGGTAGAGCAGGTCCAGCTCGCCGGCCAGGAACTCGGCCTCCACCATGGCCCGCTCGTCCGGGAACTGGGTGGAGTTGAGGAAGCCGGCGCGCACGCCGAGGTCGCGCAACGCGTCCACCTGGTCCTGCATGAGCGCGATCAGCGGCGAGATCACCACACCAGTGCCCTCGCGCACCAGCGAGGGGATCTGGTAGCACAGCGACTTGCCGCCGCCGGTGGGCATGAGCACCAGTGCGTCGCCGCCCGAGGCGACGTGGTCGACGATCTCCTGCTGGTCCCCGCGGAAGGACTCGTAACCGAAGATCCTTCGCAGAACCTCTTGCGAAGCCATTGGCCGATCCTAACCAGGCCCACCGACAGGCCTGTCCCGGCGACCCCGGAAGACGTGTTCGCGGTGCCACGCGAAGTAGCCGGCCGAGCGCTCGTGGCCCCTCACCACCCGGCCTTCGACGAAGGGCAGGTGCGAGGTGGGCAGCTCGTCGGACACGAGCACCGCGCCCCCTCCGCCGACCGCCAGGTGGCCCAGCTCGAACAGCCGGTCGCAACCCAGCGCGCAGGCGAGCACCGCCACGGCGAGCAGGTCGAGGCGCTCCTCCGGGCCGCACTCCGACCGGGGCTTGATGTGGGCGGCGACCAGGAGTTCGGCGGGCAGCGCCCGACCGCACAACGCGCACGGCGCCCCGGTCGCGCCGCCGAGCAGCAGGTCCCGCAGCTCGGCCTGTTCCCTCCGGTAAGTGGCGAGCGTGATCCCGTCCAGGTCGGACGGCGCCACCGGCGCCAACCCGACCCACCGCCACAGCGCCTCGTGGTCGACCCCCGCCAGGTGCTCCTCCCGCAGCACGCGCAGGGCGCGCTCCCGGACCGCGACGTCGCCCAGCAGCTCGGCGGCCCGCTCGGTGAACCCGGCCAGCGCGCCCCGGTCCGCGGCGGTCGGCTCCTTGGTCAGGCCGTGCGTCTCCCACAACCCCGGCGCGGACCCCAGGTGCCAGAACGGGTACTGGGGCGTGACCCGCGACGCGGGGTGCCCGAACTCGCGCAGCAGCTCGCCGACGGGACCCCGGAACTCGGCCCACCCGAACAGCCGGTCGTGCCCGCGGGCGAGCTGCCCGACGGCCCACACCAGCGCGAGCGGCTTGTGGCGCGACACCACACCGCCCTGCCTGTGCCTGACCAGCCGTTCCAGGTCGCGGAACAGGTCTTCCGCACCCCACTCCCCGGGCTCGACCCGGGGCCACTCGACGTCCACCACGCCCGCCAGGGTCCCACCTCGCGCGTTGCGCCTACGCTGCACCGGTGGCCTACACCGACGTTGGCGTGGAACACGTGCTCCGGGCGATCGCGCTGTTCGACCGGGACGGCCGGGAGAAGTTCCTCGCCGACCACCACTACGAAAAAGCCCGCGAATACGTGCTGGTGCACGACGGTCGCGAATACGACTCCAAAGCGATCGTCGGTGTCGCGCACGGGTTCATCGAGGGTCGGCGGCCCCTGCTCCCGAGGGAGTTCAGCGGCGGGGCGAGCCACGCGGCCGGGCACCTGGCCGCCCTCGGCTTCGAGGTGCGGGGTGTGCCGGACTTCTCCGCCGAGGCGTTCCTGGCCGGGCTGCTGGCGGCCCACCGGGAACGGGTGGCCAAGGCGATCGCGCTGCTGTGGGCCGTCGGGCGCGCGGCGGACCGGGGCGCGCCGCCGCTTCACCCCCGGGACGTGCTCCGCGACGAGGTGGGCCGGCTGCTGGCCGACCACGGCCAGGCGGTCGACCCGGACCGGGTCGTGCGCGGGCTGGCGCACCCCGGGCTGTGGGTGGCCGGGCGGGCGAGGGCGGGCTTCGTCGCGCCCGTGCACGGGAAGCTCCGGCGCGAGGCGCGGTTCCGGACCTGGGTGGTCAACGCGGTGCGCTCCCGGCTGCTGGACGACTCGGTGGACCACGGGGAGCTGCTGGCCGACGTCGGGTTGGCCGGGCACGCGACGGTGAGCGGGGTGGTCGGCGCGGCCTCGCCCGCGGCGCGGCGCGAGCGCACCGTCTCGGCGGTCGTGCGCGACCCGGCCCACGCCAAGCGGGTGAAGCGCTGGCACGACGACCGGTGCCAGTTCTGCGGCACCCGCCTGAGCACCGCGTTCGGCCACTACAGCGAGGCGGCCCACATCCGGGGCCTCGGCCTGCACGACGGCGAGGACGTGCCGGCCAACATGCTGTGCCTGTGCGCGAACTGCCACGTCGAGTTCGACAACTTCGCCCTCTACGTGGACGAGGGCGGCGTGGTGCGCCGCGTCCGCGACCGGTCGGAGGTCGGGCCGTTGCTCCGGCACCCCGAGCACCACGTCGACGAAGCCCACCTCGCCTACCACCGGGAACTCTGCGTGATCGGCCCTTCACCCGCGTAGGGCGGGTCACACGGGGGAACCGCGACCACCTCGGGTGCCAGCCGGACCGGGTGCTGTCCGTACTGCACGGTCACCCCGCATCCTGCTGACCGACCGGGCCGGGTCGACCTGGCGGTCGAGGCGCCCAGGCCGGACGCCGAAGGCCGCAGGCGGCGGGACGCGCTACGTCGGTGAGCGCAGGCCGGACAGCCGCTCCCCGGCCGACGCCGTGACGGGGTGTGGTGCGGCAACCTCCGGGGGCATGAGACCCCGAGCCCGCAAGACCTGGCTGTCGCTGCACGTCATCTCCTCCGTCGGCTGGTTGGGCGCCACCCTGGCGAACCTGGCGCTCGCCTCGGCCGCCTTCGGCGCGACCCAGCTCTACCGGGCCATGGCGCTGCTGGGCGACTTCGTGGTCCTGCCGCTGGCGCTGACCGCCCTCGCCACGGGCGTCGTGCTGTCGCTGGGCACCAAGTGGGGACTGGTGAAGCACCGGTGGGTGCTCACGAAGTTCGCCCTGACCGTCGTCGCCGTCGCGGCCACGACGTTCTCCCTGCGGCCCGAGCTGCACGCGGCGGCGAACGGGGTGGACGGGGCGGGGCGGGGCGTGCTCGCCGCGTCGTGCGTGTCGCTGTCCATCTACGTCTTCAGCACGGTCGTCTCGGTCTTCAAGCCCTGGGGGCGGACGCGGTGGGCTTGAGGTCGGCCCGCCTGCGCGCCACGCACGCCGCCAGCTCCACCGGGTCGCACCCGGCCAGGTGGTCGCGCACCAGGGCGTGCGGGAACCGGTACCCCTCGACCAGCAGCACGCGGTCGCGGGCGGAGCGCAGGAGCGCCTTGCGCCGCAACGGGAACTCGTCCAGGGCGAGGGGGCGGGAGAGCGGTTCGGCCAGCGCGTCGAACGGGCGGTTCGCGATCGGCGTCACGGCCAGCCCCACCAGCAGGCCGGTCGCCGGGCCCAGGGCCGCCAGGCGCACGTCGGCGCCCGCCGGCACGGCCAGCCCGACGCCCACCAGGCCCGCCAGGGGCAACCAGCGCAGGCCCGCGGCGGCCGGTCTGCCCAGGTCCGACCACACCGCGGTCACCCCGCCGAGGAACGCGCCGGTCACCGCGCCGACCGCGAGGCCCGCGCCCAGCCCGGCCACCAGCCCCGGCGACGGACCGGTCAGCACCATCACCCCGGCCGGCGCCAGCGCGCACGCCACCGCCCAGTACCGGTCCCGGGTCCCGGCGTACGCGACGGCCAGCGCCACCGCCACGACCAGGACGAACACGACCGCCGCCGGCCAGCGGGCCACCTGCCCGCCCAGCCACGCGCCCGCCGCGGCCACCCCGCCGACCACCACCGCGCCGGCCGCGAACCCCGCCGCCGCCCACGCCGCACCCCGACCCGAACCGCTCGCCGCGAAACCGCTGCGCGGCACCAGGATCGTGGCCACGGCGGCGAACGCGGCCGGCACCAGGCCCAGGCGCACGCCCACCACGAAGCACAGCGCCGCCGCACCGCCCGCCAGCGCGCCCGGCACGGCCCGCCGGAACACCCGCCACACCGCCGCCTCGCCGACGAAGTCCAGCCACACCTCGCGCCGGGGCAGCCGGGCGCGCACCACCAGGTCGCGCCGCCGCCGCGCGACCAGCGCCAGGAACCGCAGCGCCCGCACCACCCGCTCCGGCCCGCCGGGACCGCGCGCGGCCGACTCGACCAGGTAGGTCTCGACGACACCGCGGTACTCCGCCCGACCGGCCCGGTACCCCAGCGCCAGCAGCGCGAACGCCAGCGGCGTGCGCACCTCGTCCCACAGGTCGGGGTCCTTCCGCAGCGCCTCGTGCAGCCCGTCCAACCGGGGCGCGCACGCGTCGACCAGGTCCAGCACGTCCTCGCGCCGCAGCGGCTCCACCCGCACCACCTCGTGGCGCGGCAGCCGCCGCCACCCGTCGCCGCGGTCGGAGGCGCACAGCACGACCGGCGCCGGCTTCAGCGCGATGATCCGGTCGAGGCACTCGGCGCGGTCGGCCTCGGGCAGCTCGTCCAGGTCGTCGAACAGCCACAGCAGGTCGCGGTCGCGCAGCCACCGCCGGGCGACCCGCGGCGCGATCCGGTAGCGCTCGGCGACCACGCCGAGCAGCCACTCGCCGAAGTCCCGGTCCCGCCGCCACCCGCCCAGGTCCACCACGACCGGCACCGGCCGCAGCGGGTCCTCCCGCGCCGCCGCCACCAGCCGCCCGGCCAGCTCCAGCAGCAGCGTCGTCCGACCCGACCCGGGCTCGCCCAGCACCACCAGCGCGGACCGGACGCGTCCCGGCAGGCGGGGCCCGACCGCGGGCGCGACGCCCAGCTTGAGCCGCACCTCCGCGGCCAACGACCCGTCGAGGCGGTCCCGGACGTGGGCCTCCACGCGGTCCAGCGCGGCGCTCCGGTGCGCCGGGTGCGCGGGTCGCCGCCGCAGCAGCAGCGCCCGCAGCGGTTCCCACGCCGCGAGGGCCGCGGTGACCGCGGACAGCACCGCGAGCGCGGGCCACAGCCACCTCGCGTACGGGCCGAGCACGTGGGGCGCCGAACCGCCGGTGACCGTGTTGACCGCGATCGGCACCAGCACCAGACCCGTCACGCCGCCCGCGGTGATCAGGGCGGTCAGGCGGGACGCGCGGGCGAGCCGTCGGGTGTCCATGCCGTCCTCCCACCAGGTCGGGCACGACGGTAACGGCGTTCCGGGCGCGGTGGTAGGCGAGTTCCCGTGGTCAGGGGGTCACGCGGAGTGCACGTCAGGAGGTCAGGAAGTCCACCAACAGGCGGTTCACGGCGTCGGGCTGTTCGAGGTAGCCGTAGTGCCCGGCGTCGGCGACCTCCTCGTACCGCGCGCCCGGGATGGCGTCGGCCACCTCGCGCGCCAGGTGCGGCGGCAGCACGCGGTCGTCGGCGAAGCCCACCACCAGGCACGGCACCGCGATGTCCCGGTAGGCCTCCAGCCGGTCCTCGTGCTCGTCCAGCTCCATCTGCGCGCGGACGCCCGCGGACACGGCCGAGCCGCCGAACTCGAAGATGTCCAGCCAGTCGCGCACGCCCTCGCCGCGCAGGGTCGCGGGTGACAGGTTCAGCACCGCGTTCACCGCCGCGTAGTACCGGCCGGGCAGCGTGATGCCCTTGTCGTGCAGGGCGCGTTCGCCCCGCGACAGCGCCAGCTGCATCGGGTCGTTGCGCCCCGAGGTCGCCAGCATGACCGCCTTGGACACCAGCTCCGGGCGCGCCAGCGCCAGCTCCTGCACCACCCGCGCGCCCATGGACGTGCCGACCACGTGCGCCCGCCCTCCCAGCGACCCGATCAGCGCGGCGGTGTCGCCGACCAGGTCGTCGAGCACCATCCCGGACGCGCACTCGTCCGTCGGCGGGATGCCCCGGTTGTCGAAGGTGGCCACCCGGAACCCCGCCGCGCGCAGGGCGGGCGCCTGGTGCGCGTGCCACACGCGGCCCGGGCTGCCGGTGCCCATCACCATGACGACGAGGTCGCCGTCGCCCTCCACCTGGTAGCTGAGGTTGATCCCGTTGAGCGCGACGACCGGCATGGCCCGCAGGTTACTGATCACCTCCGGCCCGCCGCCAGGGATCGCCGCCCCGCCGCGTGGTTAGGGTGGCGCCCATGAGACGAGCGATCCTGTCGGGTTCCACGTTCGAGGAGCAGATCGGCTACGCGCGGGCCGTGGTGGACGGCGACTGGGTGCACGTCTCGGGCACCACCGGCTTCGACTACGCCACCATGACCATCCCCGACGACGTGGTGGCGCAGGCGGAGCAGTGCCTGGTCAACATCGGGCGGGCGCTGGCCGAGGCGGGCGCCTCCTTCGCCGACGTGGTCCGGGTGACCTACTACCTGCCGGACGCGAAGGACTTCGAGCCGTGCTGGCCGGTCCTGCGCCGGGTGTTCGGCGAGGTCCGGCCGGCGGCGACGATGCTGGAGTGCGGCCTGGCCGACCCGCGGATGCGGATCGAGGTCGAGGTGACCGCCCGCCTCGGCGGCTGAGCGTCAGCGCGGGCCGTGCTCGGCCCACTCGATCGCGGGGCAGCGGTCCATCACCACGTCGAGGCCCGCCGCGGTGGCGCGCTCGTAGGCCGCCTCGTCGATCACGTCGAGCTGGAACCACACCGCCTTCGCGCCGATCTCCACGGCCTGGTCGGCGAACTCGCCCGCCGCCTCCGACCGGCGGAACACGTCCACCACGTCCACCGGGAACGGGATGTCGGCCAGCGACGCGTAGCCGGGCTCGCCGTGCACCGTCTCGGCGGAGGGGTGCACGGGCACGATGCGCTTGCCGCGCTGCTGGAGGAACCTGGCGACGCCGTGCGCGGCGCGGCCGGGCGCGTCGGACAGGCCGACGACGGCCCAGGTGTCGCCGGAGGCCAGGACGCGGCGGATCTTCTCGGGGTCACCCCACGGTTCACTCATCCTTCCAGCCTAGTCCGACCGACGTGAACTTAATTCGCGTTACTCTCGGCGCAGCCGCCGCGCACCCTGCGAGAGGACGTCTTGATGCGCGCCACCCGAACAGCACTCGCCGCCACGCTGCTCGCCCTCCTGGTCACGCCCGCCGGCCAGGCCGCCGCCCAGCCCGCCGAGACCACCGTCTACCTGCAGAGCGCGACGACCGGCCTCAACGCCGGCGTCTCGGGCACCTCGGTGCTCCAGCGCCGGCCCAAGGGCGACGAGGACCACCAGCAGTGGACGTGGTCCGGCCGCACCCTGCGCGAGGGCGACCGCTGCCTCGGCCGCAGCGGCGACCAGGCGGTCACGCTGCCCTGCGACAGCGCCGACGCCCAGTGGGACGTGCTGCCCGACGGCGACCGGCACCGGCTCAAGGTCCCCGGCGCCGACCGCTACCTCGTCGCGAGCGGCTCCGACCAGGTGCGGGTCGGCTCCGGCGCCGACCTCTGGTACCTCACCCCGACCTCGCCCGCCCGCACCCCCGCGCCGCCGGAGGGCGAGCGGCGGCTGGACCAGGTCACCTTCCTCACCTCGCACAACGCCTACGCCAACGGCGTGGACGGCGGCTTCGCACCGCCCTTCGTCAACCTCGCGCCCAACCAGGCCCGGGGCATCGCGCAGCAGCTCGCCGACGGCGTGCGCGGCTTCCAGCTGGACATCCACCACACGCCCGACGGCGCGATCCTGTGCCACAACAGCTGCACGCTGGTCAGCCGCCCGGTGGCGCTGTGGGTGGACGTGCAGCGGGTGGTGGACTTCCTGCGCGCCAACCCGACCGAGTTCGTCACGATCTTCCTGGAGGACTACGTCCCGGCCGACGTGCTGCGCGCCGAGCTGAGCCGGGTCGACGGCCTCGCGGACGTGCTGTTCCGGCCCGACCGGGCGGGCGTGCGCGCCACCGGCTGGCCCACCCTGAACGCCCTGCGCGCGGCGAACGACCGGCTGCTGATCTTCACCGACCGCACCCGCGCCGGCGACTCCCTGCCGCGCGACGGCTTCGGCGTGATGTACCAGCAGGAGTGGACCGTGGAGAACTACTGGTCCATGGGCCCGGGGCTGGGCGGCTCGGACTGGTCCTGCTACAGCCGCTGGGGCACGCCGCTCAACCGCACCGAACCCGGCTTCCGGCCGCTGTTCGTGATGAACCACTTCCGAGACGTGCCGTTCACCGGCACCGCGACCACCGACAACGGCAAGCTCGCCGACCGCGCCCGGCGGTTCTGCGAGCCCGCCGCCCGCAAGACCCCGACCTACCTGGCCGTGGACCACTACCACCTGGGCAACCCGATGGCGGCGGTCCAGGCCCTGTCCGCGGCGCGCTTCTAGGCGCGGGGGCGCGGCAGCTCGCAGCCGGGGGCGGTCAGGTCCACCTTGCCGCCCCCGGTCAGGCACGGCACCAGCGAGTGGGTCCGCTGCGCGTACTTGGCGCCCCGGCGGGCGGTCACCTCGCCGTCCTCGTCCACCTCGCACGGGTTGTTCACGGTGCAGCGCTCGCCGTCCTCGTTGCCGGTGTTGTTCACCGCCACCACCCGGCCGGTCGCGGCGTCGACCACCGGGGAGCCGGACGTGCCGCCGCCGGTGTCGCAGCCCACCCCGTAGCGCAGGGAGCCGGTCCAGGTCCACCGGCCCTCGCGCAGCTCGTGCACGTACCCGTCCACCTCGCACGAGAAGACCTCGCGCCAGTAGCCGGAGACCACGCTGATCGCGGCGCCGGGCGCGGCCCGCTCCGGCGACAGCTCCAGCGCGCTCGTGCCCATCGCCTCGACCTCGGCGTAGGTCGAGGTCAGCCGGTACAGCGCGACGTCGGTGCCGGACATGGTCGCGTACGCCAGGCTCGCCGCCCGCAGCCTGCCCAGCTCGCCCTGGCCGTCCTTGCCCAGCAGGGTGAACGCGCGGTCGGCGGGCTCCTCGACCACCACCTCGTCCGAGCCCAGCAGCCGCACGCAGTGCCCGTTGGTGAGCACCAGCGCCGGGTCCTCCGGCCGGTGCGCCGGCGGCCGGACGACGGAACCCGAGCAGCCGCGCAGCGACACGACGCCGGTGAAGTCGACCTCGGGCGCGGCGGTGGCCGGTGCGGTGGACAGGGGCAGCACGAGTGCGGCGGCGAGCACCGCGACCAGGTGGCGCATGGCTTGATCAAAACAGCGACGGGCGGGCGGCGCAGGCAGCTTCACCCGCCCGTGTCTCACCCGGACGGGGGGTTACTCGCCCTTCCGCCCGTCCGCCAGCTCGCGCAGCAGGTCGAGGTGGCCGACGTGCCTGCCGGTCTCCTGCACGAGGTGCGCGAGGACCCAGCGGACCGTGCGCCCGTTGCCCCGGAAGTCGGCGCGCGTGCGGTCGTCCGGGCCCAGGCCGCGCAGCGACTCGGCGGAGCGCTCCCACTCGGCGCGGTACTCGGCGATCACGGACTCGACCGTGTCGTCCTCGCGCAGCAGCCAGGACGCGTCCGCGTCCTCGCCCCACAGCGACGGCGCGTCGGAGCCGCCCGCCTCGATGGACAGCCACCAGCGCTCCACGGCGGTCAGGTGGCGCAGCACGCCCAGCGGCGTCACCACCGGGGAGGTGGGGATCGGCGCGCGGGAGGCGTCCTCGAGGCCCAGGCCCTCGACCTTGGACACCGCGGTCAGCCGCAGGAAGGTGAGGAACTCGGTGAGCAGCCGCAGCTCGTCGTGCGCGTCGGGAGCGGGCCAGGTGCGTTCGCTCGAACTCATGTTCGAACCTTACGGTACCAGCGGGGCGAGGTGGTCGGGGGCGGCTTGAGCCGCGCACGGACCACGAGCACGTTCGGCCCGTCGCGCCGGGTGTAGTCGGCGAGCCGGTCGCGGAACGCCGCGCCGAAACCGTCCACGGCGGACGCCTCCACGCCGAAGCTGCGCGCCAGCGCCACGAAGTCCGGGTTGGCGAGGTCCACCCCGAACGGCTCCCGCCCGCACGACACCTGGTCGTGGCGCAGCATCCCGTAGCCGCCGTCGTCCACCAGCACCACGGTCACGGGCAGGCGCTCCTGCGCGGCGGTGGCCAGGTCGCCGCACGCGAACAGGAACCCGCCGTCGCCGCACACCGCCACCACGCGCCCGGCCAGCGCCGCGCCGAGGGAGGCGGGGAAGCCGAACCCGAGCGTGCCCCAGCCGACCGGGTAGGCCAGCTCGCGGGGCCGGGTGAACCGGCCGAACCCGCCGACCCAGTAGCCCGCCACGCACATGTCCACCACGACCCGGTGGCCCTCCAGGGCGTCCAGCAGCGGCACGGCGCCCGGCTCGTCGGCCTCCACGGCCTTGCGCACCAGGCCGTTCAGCTCGGCGACGCGCTGGGCCAGGCCGCTGTCCGGTCGCGCGGGCACGGCGTCCACCAGCGCGGCCACCACCGCGCGGGCGTCACCCCGCAGCGTGACGTCGGGGGTGTAGTTGCGGACGGTCTCGACGTTGACGCTCACCAGCGCCGGGGGAGCGGGCTGGAGCCAGTTCTGGGTCATCATGCCGTCGAAGTCGCTGCCGACGCCGATGACCAGGTCGGCCTCGTCCCACAGCGCGCCCACCTCCGGCAGGTGCACGGGGCCGTGCACGACGTGCGGGTGGTCGACCAGGCCGCGCGCGCCGTAGGTGGTCACGACCGGCGCGCCGATCCGCTCGGAGAGCGCCGCGACGGCCTCGCCCGCGCCCGCCCGCGCCGCGCCGCCGCCCGCCCAGATCAGCGGGCGCCGGGCGGCGGCGACCAGGTCGACCCCGGCGGTGACGTCGGGCGCCGCGGGCACGCGGGCCGGGATGCGGCTCCACCCGCCCGCGTCGGCGGAGAGGAAGTCGGTGGGCACGCCCAGGTAGACCGGTCCGCGCGGGGCGGAGGTGGCGAGCAGCGCGGCGCTGTCGGCGTACGTGCCGATCGAGTCGGCCGCGCGCAGCGTCCACCCGCCCTTGACCACCGGCAGGAACATGGCCCGCTGGTCGCGCGTCTCGTGCAGCACGCCGCGGTACTCGCCGGGGCGGCGCAGGGTGGAGGGGATGTCGGTGGCCACGACCAGCAGCGGCGTGCCGGACGCGAACGCCTCGCCGGTCGCGCCCAGGCAGTTCGCCGCGCCCGGACCGGTGGTGACCAGGGCGACGCCGAGCCGGCCGGTGGCGCGGGCGTAGCCGTCGGCGGCGTAGACGGCGGTCTGCTCGTGGCGCACGCCGACCAGCCGGATGCCCGACCCGCGCAGCGCCTCCCACAGGTCCAGGTTGTGCGCGCCGGGCAGCCCGAACACGACCTCGACCCCGTGCGCGGCCAACACCTCCAGCAACCGCTCCGCCCCGCTCGCCACCCGGCAGACGCTAGGGACGACGGGCCGGCCGGGCAACGCCGCACGGCGGATTCGGCGGAACACGCCGCGCGACCCGCCGGGGCGGGTCCCCGCGGGCGCGCCCGCCGGTCGTCCACCCGCCGGTCGTCCACTCCGGTCGTCCCCCCGGCCGTCCGCCCCCTGCTATCGTCGGCGACGGCGTGTACGGGCAGACGTGAGGCTGGAGCCACCCCCCGGCAACAGGGTGGCGCGAATCCGCCGCGGGGTGCGGGCACCCCTGCCCGGGGCAACACCTCAGCACACCGTCGACCGACGCGCGATCGCGTCCTTGTCACGCCGGGCCGGG
The DNA here is from genome assembly GCF_042732085.1 of Actinosynnema sp. NPDC059797. Lineage (NCBI taxonomy): Bacteria > Bacillati > Actinomycetota > Actinomycetes > Pseudonocardiales > Pseudonocardiaceae > Actinosynnema > Actinosynnema sp. NPDC059797. The sequence goes on along the minus strand of NZ_JBHWIE010000031.1, from coordinate 33,789 downwards.
CGGCGGGAGCGAGGACTGCCGTGGCACGGACGTCGTTGACCGAACAGCTCGTCGACCTCCGCCGGTCCTACACCGGCGAGAACCCCTCCCAGGCCACCCCGGCCGTCAAGGCCGTCCTGCGCGGCCTGTCCCGCGACGGGCGCGAGCGCGTGGTGGAGGCCCTGCGCGGCCGGGCCGACGCGCGCGGCCCGTTCCTGCCCGACGCCGAGGGGCACGACCAGCGCACCCTGGAGTGCGTGCTGCTGCGCGCCGGCCTGGACGCGGCCTCCCACCTCCAGCTCCGGCCGCCCGCGAGCATGTTGCGCCCGGCGCACGCGTTCCGCACCGTGGAACCGCTCCCGCAGCCGCGCCTGCACCTCACCGAGCACGCCCTGGGCCCGCTGCTCTACGAGCTGCTGCCCCGCCGGGACGGCGACTGGGTGGCGGGCGTGCCCGGCCTGCGCGTCACGCGCCACCCGCGCTCGGTGGAGCTGCGGCTGATCGGCCTCGACGCGGTCGCGCGCCTCGCTGGCGTGGACGACCGGGCGTGGGCCGCGGGCCTGCGGTACGTGCGCAACCTGATGGAGGGCCGCGAGCTGCGCGGCGACTTCGTCGACGGCCCGCTCACCGCCGCCGAGCGCGACCACCTGGACGAGACGCCGCACCCGACCGGCGCGGGCAGCCTGGTGCTCCGCCGCTACCACCTGTTCGCGGACGCGCCGTGGGTCCGGGTCGCGGGCCGGGGCGGCCAGTGGTGGGTGGAGTGGCCCGAGGGCCTGGGCGTGACGCGGGTCGCCGACCGGCTGCTGCACCCGGTGTTCGGCCTGCCCGAGGCGGTCGAGACCCCCGGCGGCCCGGGTGAGCTGGGCGTCTCCACCGGGTGGTACGACGTGTTCCTGCGCGAGGTCGAGCCGCCGAACCCGGCGAACGAGCCCGCGCTGGCCGCGATGGAGTGGCCGCGGGGCGTGACGGGCTGGTGGGAACCGCCCCACGTGGTCGGCTGAGTTTCCCGACCGGTGGTCCGCCGATAGCGGTAAACCGTTGCCGGTGGTCGTCCTCGAATGGGTCCCGAAGGGCGACCACCGGGCGCGTTCAGCCGATCGGCGCGCGTCCGATCCGACGCAGTCGCGCTCGGTGGCCGTGATCACGGCCGGAGGTCGTCGGCGCGGGACCGGCCGCCGGTAGACTGCGCTTTCACCCGGCGCGTTCGCGCCGGCCCGCCGCCAGAGTGTCAGGAGGACCCCGGTGACCCAGCAGGCTGCCGAGGCCCAGCCCGAGGTCACGCCCCGGCGCGTGCTCGTGGCCGAGGACGAAGCCCTCATCCGCCTCGACCTGGTCGAGATGCTGCGCGAGGAGGGTTACGAGGTCGCTGGTCAGGCCGCGGACGGCGACGAGGCCGTGACGCTCGCCACCGAGCTGCGCCCCGACCTGGTCATCATGGACGTGAAGATGCCGAAGGTCGACGGCATCGAGGCCGCCTCCGCGATCGCCGGCCAGCGCATCGCGCCCGTGGTCATCCTCACCGCCTTCAGCCAGCGCGAGCTGGTGGAGCGCGCCCGTGACGCCGGTGCGATGGCCTACCTGGTCAAGCCGTTCGCCAAGCGCGACCTGGTGCCCGCGATCGAGCTGGCCATGAGCCGGTTCGCCGAGCTCACCGCCCTGGAGAACGAGGTCGCCGGGCTCACCGAGCGGCTGGAGACCCGCAAGGTCGTCGAGCGCGCCAAGGGCCTGCTGATGACCAAGCAGGGCCTGAGCGAGCCCGAGGCCTTCCGCTGGGTGCAGCGCACCGCCATGGACCGCCGCACCACCATGAAGGCCGTCGCGGAAGCCGTCATCGAAAACTTCGGCTGAGTTCCGCACCGCACCTCTTACGCACCCCGTTACCCGTTCGCATATCGGACGGGTGGCGGGGTTGATTGATTGGTCACTGCCCGCATTGGCACCGTGACCTGCGGCGATTTGAGCTGGATTTAAGATTGTTAACTGTGTGGCAATTCCGGTGACTACCGTCACGATGTGGACACAGAGCAGGAAGACCACCTGTTCAGGGAACTCATCTGAAGCTACGTTCCTGCCCTAACCCACGCCCTCGTGTGAGGGCTCCGCCTACCGGCGGGCTGGTTGGTGTCATGGGAGGTATTCCGGTGTCAGGAGCACGACTCGGCCGAGTTCTGGCGCTGGCGGCGGCTTCGTCGCTGGTGCTCGCGGCTTGCGCCGGCGGCGGAGGCGGCGGCGATGCGGGCGGTGACGCCTCGACGGTCAAGATCGGGTTCATGGGTGACCTCACCGGTGAGAACTCCGCGATCGTGATCCCGCCCTTCAACGGGGCGAAGATGGCCATCGCGGAGTACAACGCCAAGAACCCCGCGGTCAAGATCGAGTTGGAGGAGTACGACAGCCAGGGCAAGCCCGACCAGGCGACCTCGCTGATCACGCAGGCCATCGGCCAGGACAAGATCGTGGGCCTCATCGGCCCCGCGTTCTCCGGTGAGTCGAAGGCCATCGGTGCGCAGCTGGAGGAGAACAAGATCCCCAGCGTGTCGCCCTCCGCCACCAACCCGGGCCTGGCCACCAACGGCTGGACCTACTGGCACCGCGTCGTGGCCAACGACGACGACCAGGGCCCCGGCATCGCGGAGTTCCTGGTCACGGCCAAGAGCCCGAAGAAGGCGTTCGTCCTGTCCGACGACCAGGAGTACTCGGTCGGCCTGGCGGACGCGGTCGCCAAGTCCTTCGAGGGCAAGGGCGTGACCGTCGAGCGCGACAAGTTCGCCAAGGACGCGTCCGACTACTCCTCGACCGTCACCAAGGTCGCGGCGTCGAACCCCGACGTGATCGTCTTCGGCGGCTACTACGCCCAGGCCGGCCGCCTGCTCAAGCAGCTGCGCGACGGCGGCGTGACCGCCACGTTCGCCTCCGGTGACGGCTCGCTCGACCAGCAGCTGGTCAGCGGCGCGGGCACCCAGGCCGCCGAGGGCGCCGTCCTCGCCTGCCCGTGCAACATCCCGTCGCCGGACGTGACCGGTCCGCTGAAGACGTTCTTCGACAACTACAAGAAGGCCGCCAACGCCGACCCGGCGATCTACTCGACCGAGGGCTACGACGCCGCGACCGCCTTCATCAAGGCCGTCGAGGCGGGCAACACCACCTCCGAGAAGATCAACGAGTTCCTGAAGACGGTCAGCTTCGAGGGCGTCTCCAAGCCCATCAAGTTCAAGGCCAACGGCGAGCCGGAGAACAACTCCATCTTCGTCTACCAGGTCAAGGACGGGGTCCTCAAGCTGCTCGGCCCGGCCGAGTCGGCCAAGCTCGAAGGCTGATCCCCGAGACGGAATCAGGCAAGCAAGCTGAGCTGGGGAGCGGGAGCGTCGTGGGAACGACGGCTCCCGCTCCCCACCACTATGGCGAAGTTTCTCCCCCCGCCCGTCTCGTGAGGCAAAGCTGTCATGGATGATTTCTTCAACCAGTTCCTACCCAGTACGGTGGGCGGACTGGTGTTCGGCTCCATCTACGCGCTGATCGCCCTCGGCTACACCATGGTCTACGGCGTGCTGCGTCTGATCAACTTCGCGCACTCCGAGATCTTCATGATCGGCACGTTCGCGTCGCTCGTGACGATCACGGCCATCGCCCCCTCGGCGCCGCTGACCGGGTTCGCGCTGTTCGGCATGATGTTGTTGATCATCGTGATCTCGGCCGCCGTATCCGGTGGCGCCGCGATGCTGCTGGAGCTGGTGGCCTACCGGCCGCTGCGCAAGAAGGGCGCGACCCGGCTCACCGCCCTGATCTCGGCGATCGGCGCGTCGCTGTTCCTCCAGGAACTGTTCGCGCTGGTCATCATCCCCTGGTTGACCGGCAAGCCCGGCCGCAACCAGCAGTCCGCGCCGCGCATCGTGGACCGCGACACGGTGTTCAGCATCGGCAACGCGGCGGTGCGCATGGACCACATCATCGTGGTCGTCGCGGCGGTCATCATGATGATCGCGCTGGACCGCCTGGTGAACCGGACCAAGATCGGCCGCGGCATCCGCGCCACGGCGCAGGACCCCGAGTCCGCCGTGCTGATGGGTGTCAGCATCGACAACATCGTCCGGGTCACGTTCCTCCTCGGCGGCGCGATGGCCGGCGTGGCCGGCGCGCTGTACCTGATGGAGTTCGAGAACACCGATTACCGGATCGGCTTCGTGCTCGGCATCAAGGCGTTCACCGCCGCGGTCCTCGGCGGCATCGGCAACCTGCGCGGCGCGCTGCTCGGCGGCATCGCGCTGGGCCTCATCGAGAACTGGGGCGCGATCTTCCTGGGCTCGGAGTGGAAGGACGTCATCGCCTTCACCATCCTGGTGGTCGTGCTGATGTTCCGCCCGACCGGCATCCTGGGCGAATCCCTTCAGAAAGCGCGCGCATGAAAGGCAACGGAGTGACCGGCAACTCGAATCCGTTGAGGCGCGTTGGCGCCCTGTTCGACGGCGCCCGCGACTGGTGGGAGCACGCCAAGACCTGGCAGCGGTACCTGGTGTACCTCGGCGCGATCGCGTTCGCGCTGGTCCTGCCCGCCCCCTGGATCGGCTCCTTCATGTCGCCGGGCGCGGACTGGACCACGGTGCTGATCTACCCGATCGGCACCTACATCCTGCTGGCCGTCGGCCTGAACGTCGTGGTCGGCCAGGCCGGCCTGCTCGACCTCGGGTTCGTGGCGTTCTTCGCCATCGGCGGGTACTCGGTCGCCTACTTCGGCACCCAGTACGGCTGGAACTACTGGGTCACGGTGGTGTTCGGCATCCTGCTGGCGGCGGTGTCCGGCGTCATCCTCGGCGCGCCGACGCTGCGCCTGCGGGGCGACTACCTGGCGATCGTGACGCTCGGGTTCGGTGAGATCGTCCGCATCACCGCGAACAACACCGACGAGATCGGCGGCGCGCGCGGCATCACCAACATCCCGCACCCGACCGACATCCCGGGCGTCGTGGAGTTCAAGCTCCTGCCCGCGCCGTACTACTACCTGATGGTGATCGCGATCGTGCTGGTCATCATCTTCTCGGTGCGGTTGCAGAAGTCCCGCGTCGGCCGCGCCTGGGCCGCGATCCGCGAGGACGAGGACGCGGCCGAGCTGATGGGCGTGCCCACGTTCAAGTTCAAGCTGCTCGCCTTCGCCATCGGCGCCATGATCGGCGGCCTGGCGGGTGGCCTCTACGCGGGCAAGGCGGTGTTCATCGAGCCGAACACCTTCCCGTTCATCCTCTCCGCGACCATCCTCGCCGCGGTCGTGCTCGGCGGTTCGGGCAACCTGCCCGGCGTGATGCTGGGCGCGTTCATCATCGCCTGGCTGCCCGAGCGGTTCCGCGAGTCCGCGTGGCTGGAGGAGAAGCTGGGCGAGAGCCCGGCCGAGTACCGCATCCTGCTCTTCGGCGCGGTGCTGGTGCTGATGATGGCCCTGCGGCCGGAGGGCCTGCTGCCCTCCCGGCGGCGCAAGGCCGAACTGCACGAGGGCACCGGCGGCATGGGCACCATGGGCGCCGAGGTCCCGGGCCCGGACACCGAGGTCTCGACGACGGAGGCGGCCAAGTGAGCACTCCCGTCCTTCAGCTCGACAACGTGACGATGCGCTTCGGCGGCGTGGTCGCGCTGCGCGAGGCGAGGATCACCGTGAACGAGGGCGAGATCTTCGCCCTGATCGGCCCGAACGGCGCGGGCAAGACCACCGTGTTCAACGTGGTCACCGGCGTGTACTCGCCGACCGAGGGCCAGGTCCTGTTCAAGGGCGACAAGATCAGCGGCAGCAAGCGGTTCAAGATCACCAAGATGGGCGTCGCCCGCACGTTCCAGAACATCCGGCTGTTCCACAACATGTCGGCCCTGGAGAACGTGATGGTGGGCGCGGACGCGCACCACAAGACCGGTGCGATCGGCGCGACGCTGAACCTGCCGTGGCACCGCAAGGAGGAGAAGCGCGGACGCGAGCTGGCGCGGGAGCTGCTCGACTTCGTCGGCATCCCCGGGCGGATGCACGAGACCGCGAAGAACCTGCCTTACGGCGACCAGCGCAGGCTGGAGATCGCTCGGGCCCTCGCCACGGACCCGAAGCTCCTGCTGCTCGACGAGCCGGCCGCGGGCATGAACCCGGCGGAGAAGGAGTCGCTGCAGGCGCTGATCCGCAAGATCCGCGACAGCGGCCGCACCGTGCTGCTGATCGAGCACGACATGAGCCTGGTCATGGGCGTCAGCGACCGCGTGGCGGTGCTCGACTTCGGCCAGCTGATCGCAGAAGGGCTGCCGCACGAGGTGCAGAACGACCCGAAGGTCATCGAGGCGTACCTGGGGGTGTCCGAAGATGCTTCTTGAGATCAAGGACATCCACGTCCACTACGGCAAGATCGCCGCGATCAAGGGCATCAGCCTGGAGGTCAGCGAGGGTGAGATCGTCTCGCTCATCGGCGCCAACGGCGCGGGCAAGACGACGACGCTCAAGACGATCTCCGGGTTGCGCCCGCTGAGCAGCGGGAAGGTCCTGTTCAACGGCGAGGACATCTCCCGGATGCCCGGCCACAAGCGGGTGCGGATCGGCATCGGGCAGTCGCCGGAGGGCCGGGGCGTGTTCCCCGGCATGACGGTGCAGGAGAACCTGCTCATGGGCGCCTACACCCGCACGGACGACCTGAGCGCCGACCTGGCCGAGGTGTACGAGCTGTTCCCGCGGCTCGCGGAGCGCAAGAACCAGTTCGGCGGCACCATGTCCGGCGGCGAGCAGCAGATGATCGCCATCGGCCGGGCGCTGATGACCAAGCCGAAGGTGCTCCTGCTCGACGAGCCGTCGATGGGCCTCGCGCCCATGCTCATCGCGCAGATCTTCGAGATCATCAAGGAGATCAACACCCGCGGCACGACCGTGCTGCTGGTGGAGCAGAACGCGCAGCAGGCGCTGAAGCTCTCCCACCGCGCGTACGTGCTGGAGACCGGCCGGGTGGTCAAGAGCGCCCCCGGTCCGGAGCTGCTGGACGACCCCCAGGTGCGCGCGGCGTACCTCGGCGGTCACTGAAACACCGCCGCCCCGCCGGCCCGGCCACCAGGTCGGGCCGGCGGGCGCCCGGCTACGACCCGCCCAGCGGGATCTCGGTGCCCGTCGCGTCCTTGAGGTCGGTCAGCGTGGGCCCGCCGTACACGCGCAGGGCCCGCGGCTCCGCGCCGGCGGGGATGTCGTAGTACACGTCGTACTCCAGGCGCACGTTCGCGCCCAGGTCGACCACGTCCGGCTGCCGCTTGACCAGCATGGCCTGCTGGTCCACCGCGTGCTCGCCGCCGGCGTCGTCGAGCAGCACGTGCCTGCGGGCGGCGAAGGACACGCTGCTGCGCCCGTTGTTGACCACGCTCATCCGGACCCGCGCGAACTGCCCCTCGGCGTGGAACTCGGCGTGGCTGCCGATCAGCGTGGGCACCCCGGTGGTCAACCCGAGCAGCGTGAACGCCGTGTCACCGTCCGAGGTGGTCGGCACCCGCAGCACCACCTCGTCGGGCCGCACCGCCCCCGCCGGCACCGGGTACGTCACCACCGCGCCGCCCCCACCCGGCTCCGTCCCCCTGTTCTCCTCGGTCCCCCCACCTCCACACCCGGCGACCACCCCCACCACCACGACCACCACCGCGCGTGTCCTCCACCCGGGCATCGCGTGTCCTCCGCTCAGGCATCGCGAGTCGTACGTCCAGGACCGGCGAGTCGTACGTCCAGGACCCCCGAGTTCACCACTCGCGACCCCCGGACGTCACCCTCCCGGGGGTCTCAGCGCTTCGGGGCTTCCTTCAGGAAGCACGTCAGGCGCGCCGTGCACACCCGGCGGTCCTGCTCGTCGGTGATGACGATCTCGTACGTGGCGGTGCTGCGACCCCGGTGCACGGGCGTGCACACACCGGTGACGACGCCCTCCTTGACGCCGCGGTGGTGCGTGCAGGACAGCTCCAGGCCCACGGCGATCCGCTCGGGCGCCGCGTGCATGGCGGCCGCGACCGAGCCCAGCGTCTCGGCCAGCGCCGCGCTCGCGCCGCCGTGCAGCAGCCCGTACGGCTGCCGGTTGCCCTTCACCGGCATCGTCCCGACCAGCCGATCGGCATCCCATCGGGTGATCTCGATGCCGAGCTTGTCGGTCAGCTGCTCGTGAGCGGCTGCCTGGTCGGCGCCGGGGATGTCCTCGGGTGATGTCGTCACGGGCGGTCTCCACAGGTGTTCACGCGTCTGCTCCACGGGGTGCGGGACTGTCGTACCCTCACCCTAGACTCGCCTCGTGAGCACTCCAGAAGCCTCCCGCCTGCTGCTGGTCGACGGCCACTCGATGGCCTACCGGGCGTTCTTCGCGCTGCCCAAGGAGAACTTCCAGACCGCGACCGGTCAGACCACCAACGCGGTGTACGGCTTCACCTCGATGCTGATCAACCTGCTGCGCGACGAGCGGCCCACCCACATCGCGGTGGCCTTCGACGTCTCGCGCAAGACCTTCCGCACCGAGGCGTACGCGGAGTACAAGGCCGGCCGCAGCGAGACCCCGGACGAGTTCCGCGGCCAGGTCGACCTGATCAAGGACGTGCTGGGCGCGCTCCGGATCCCGGTGCTCACCAAGGAGGGCTTCGAGGCCGACGACGTCATCGCGACGCTCACCACCCAGTCGACCGCGCTCGGCTGGCACGTCCTCATCAGCACCGGCGACCGCGACGCGCTGCAACTGGTCAACGACCAGGTGACGGTGCTGTACCCCGTCAAGGGCGTGTCGGAGCTGGCCCGCTACACACCGGAGCTGGTGCTGGAGAAGCAGGGCGTGCCGCCCCAGCTGTACGCCGACTACGCGGCGGTGCGCGGCGACTCCTCGGACAACCTGCCCAACACCCCCGGCGTCGGCCCGAAGACGATCGTGAAGCTGCTCAACCAGTTCGGGTCGCTCGACGGGCTGATCGACCACGTCGACGAGGTGCCCGGCAAGGTGGGCGACGCGCTGCGGGCCAACCTGTCCAACATCGTGCTGAACCGGCAGCTCACCGAGCTGGTGCGGGACGTGGAGCTGCCCGCGGGCCCGGCCGACCTGGAGGTCCGGCCGTGGGACCGCGACGCGGTGCACCGGCTGTTCGACGAGCTGGAGTTCCGGGTGCTGCGGGACCGCCTGTTCGCCACGCTGTCCACCGCCGAGCCGGAGGCCGAGGAGGGCTTCGAGGTGCGCGGCGGCGCGGTGCCGGCCGGCGCGCTGGGGTCCTGGCTGGCCGAGCACGCGCGCGGCGGCCGGGTCGGCGTCGCGTTCCGGTCCCCGGGCGGTGAGCTGGAGGGCCTGGCCCTGGCCGCGGCCGACGGCGAGGGCGGGTACGTCGAGGTCGCCTCGCTGACCGAGGAGGACGAGAACGCGCTGGCCGCGTGGCTGGCCGACGAGTCGGCGCCCAAGGCCGCGCACGACCTGAAGCTGCCGCTGCGCGCGCTGCGCGCCCGCGGCTGGTCGCTGCGCGGCGTGACCAGCGACACCGCGCTGGCGGCGTACCTGGTGCGGCCGGGCCAGCGGTCGTTCAACCTGGACGACCTCGCGCTGCGCTACCTCAAGCGGGAGCTGCGCGCCGAGGAGTCGGGCGACAACCAGCTCTCGCTGCTGGCCGACGAGGAGGAGGAGCGGCAGAAGGTCGCCCAGGGTGTGATCGTGCGGGCCTTCGCGGTGGCGGAGCTGGCCGACGCGCTGGACGTCGAGCTGGAGCGCACCGGCCAGGCGTCGCTGCTGGCCGAGCTGGAGCTGCCGCTGGAGCACGTGCTCGACGAAGTCGAGGCGGTCGGCATCGCGATCGACGCCGAGCACCTGGCGGCGCTGGAGGCGCACTTCGCGGCGGGCGTGAAGCAGGCGGCCCAGGACGCGTACTCGGTGATCGGCCGGGAGATCAACCTCGGCTCGCCCAAGCAGCTCCAGGTGGTGCTGTTCGACGAGCTGAACATGCCGAAGACGAAGAAGACCAAGACCGGCTACACCACCGACGCGGACGCGTTGCAGAACCTGTTCGAGGCCACCGAGCACCCGTTCCTCCAGCACCTGCTCGCGCACCGGGACGTGACCAGGCTCAAGACCACGGTCGACGGCCTGCTCAAGGCGGTGGCCGACGACGGTCGCATCCACACCACGTTCCACCAGACGATCGCGGCGACCGGGCGGCTGTCGTCCACCGACCCCAACCTGCAGAACATCCCGATCCGGACGGACGAGGGCAGGCGCATCCGCCAGGCGTTCGTGGTCGGGCCCGGGTACGCCGAGCTGATGACGGCGGACTACAGCCAGATCGAGATGCGGATCATGGCCCACCTGTCGGAGGACGAGGGGCTGATCGAGGCGTTCCGCAGCGGCGAGGACCTGCACACGTTCGTGGCGTCCCGCGCGTTCTCGGTGCCGACCTCCGAGGTGACGCCCGAGCACCGCCGCCGCGTCAAGGCCATGTCCTACGGGCTGGCGTACGGGCTGTCCGAGTTCGGGCTGGCGCAGCAGCTGCGCATCTCGGCGGCGGAGGCGCGGGAGCAGAAGGAGGCGTACTTCGCCCGGTTCGGCGGGGTGCGGGACTACCTGAACGCGGTGGTGGAGGAGGCCCGGAAGAAGGGCTACACCGAGACCATCCTCGGCCGCCGCCGCTACCTGCCGGACCTGAACAGCGACAACCGGCAGCGGCGCGAGATGGCGGAGCGGATGGCGTTGAACGCCCCGATCCAGGGCAGCGCGGCGGACATCATCAAGGTGGCGATGCTGGGCGTGTTCCGGGCGCTGGCGGACTCCGGGCTGCGGTCGCGGATGCTGCTCCAGGTGCACGACGAGCTGGTGCTGGAGGTGGCCGAGGGGGAGCGCGAGCAGGTGGAGGCGCTGGTCCGCTCGCACATGGGCAGCGCGTACGAGCTGTCCGTGCCGCTGGAGGTCTCGGTGGGCGTGGGCCGCTCCTGGGACGACGCGGCGCACTGACGAGGCGGGGCACCGGGGCCGACGAGGCGGGGCGACCCCGGCTGACCCCTGGACCCGGGACGCGGCCGGGGGTCGGCGCAGCGGCGTGCCCGGGACGGGGTCGGGGCCGTGCGGCCCGGGTGTGCCGGGCGGTCAGCGCAGCGGCGTGACCCGGACGTCCCGGGCGGTCAGCTCGGCCCCGCACCCCTCGCACGTCACGTGCACCCCCACCCCGCCACCGCACGACCGGTGGTGCAGGTCGAACGACGGCCCCTCCTCGGGCGACATCCACCGGTCGCCCCACCGGCGCAGCGCCATCAGCACGGGGTAGAGGTCCAGCCCCTTCTCGGTCAGCCGGTACTCGTACCGCGTCCGCACGTCCTTGTACGCCTCGCGCCGCAGCACGCCCGCCTCCACCAGCGTGCCCAGCCGGTCGGTGAGCACGCTGCGGGAGATGTCCAGCGCCGACTGGAAGTCCTCGAACCGCCGCGTGCCCAGGAACGCCTGCCGCAGCAGTTGCAGCGTCCACCGCTCACCCAGCAGCGCGGCGGGTAGGGACACGGTGCACAGCTCGTCGACGACTCTCACGTGGGCCACACCCCCGACGATACCGCTTGCGTTCGGAAAACAGATCCAGCTAGGGTTCGATTTCCGAACTCAGGGGGTCGTCGATGAAGGTCCGCGAACTGCACCGAGCCGAGGCGGGCGAGGTGGTCGACACCGTGTTCCGCGGCCTGTCCCCGCACAGCCGCTACCTGCGCTTCCACGCCCCGGTGCCCCGCCTCACCACCTCCATGCGCGCGCGGCTCACCGACCTCGACGGCCGCCGCCGGGCCGCGGTCGTCGCGGAGTCCCGCCGCACGCCGGTCGGCATCGCCCGCCTGGTCGCCACCGGCGAGGGCACCGCCGAGGTGTCGGTCGCCGTGGTCGACCCGTGGCAGCGCCGCGGCGTCGGCACCCGGCTCGTCACCGCCCTCGGCGAGCTGGCCGGCGACCTGCGCTACACCGAGCTGCACGGCGACGTCCTCGGCGAGAACGCGGCGATGCTGCGCGTGGTCCGCCGCGTCTTCCCCGGCGCCCGGCTGACCCGGGAGGAGGACGACGTGGTCCGGGTGTCCTGCCCCCTGACGTTCGACCTCACCCATGAGGACCTGGTGGCCGGCTTGCGGTGGTGAGCACAATCGGACCCGTGCGCCGGGTCCTCGCGTTGGTCCTCGTCCTGCTGCTGGTCGCGCCGCCCGCCGGGGCGTCGACACCGCCCGACCGGCCGCTGCCCGGCTACACCGTGGACAACCCGCCGCTGCCGCCCGCGCAGGTGGGCGGCGAGCCGTCGCGGGTGCTCCAGGGCGTGCACCGGCACGCCGCCTACACGATCGAGGTGCCGCCGCGCTGGAACGGCCGGCTCGTCATGTGGGCCCACGGCTTCCGCGGCGCGAGCACCGTGCTCACCGTCGACCCGCCGGCGTTCGGCCTGCGCCAGAGGCTGCTCGACCAGGGCTTCGCCTGGGCCGCCTCCAGCTACTACGCCAACGACTACGACGTGGAGGCGGGCGTCCGCGGCACGCGCGACCTGGCCGGCCACTTCGCCGCGCTGGTCGGCCGGCCCCGGGACACCTTCATCGCCGGCGTCTCCATGGGCGGCCACGTCGTCGGCCGCTCCCTGGAGCAGTACCCCGGCTTCTACCGGGGCGCGCTGCCGCTGTGCGGGGTGCTCGGCGACCAGGAGCTGTTCGACTACTTCCTGGACTTCACCCTCGTCGCGCAGGCGCTCACGGGCATCCGCGCGTGGCCCGTGCCGGACGACTACCAGGCCGCGGTCGTCCCGCGCATCCGGGCCGGGCTGGGCCTGACCGGCACGCCCAACGAGCGCGGCAGGCAGTTCGCCGCCGTGGTCGCCAACCGCACCGGCGGCCCCCGCCCCGGCGTGGAGGGGGCGTTCGCCCGGTGGGAGGGCTTCCTGTTCGGCCTGGCCACCCCCGCGAGCGGCGAGGGACTGGCGGCCGACCCGCTCCAGCTCGCCACCAACGTGCTGACCCGCTACGCGCCCGACTCCCCGGTCGACCTCGACCGCGAGGTGCGGCGGGTGCTGCCGGAGAACCCCCGGGCGCGCCTCACGCCCGCGCTCACCGAGGTGCCGCGCATCGCGGGCAGGCCGACCGCGCCGGTGCTGTCGCTGCACGACCTCGGCGACCTGTTCGTGCCGTTCTCCATGGAGCAGCTCTACGAGCGGGACGTCCGGCGCAACGGCCGTTCGCACCTGCTCGCGCAGCGGGCGATCCGCACGGCCGACCACTGCGGGTTCAGCCCCGCCGAGGTCGGCGCGGCCTGGGACGACCTGGTGGCGTGGGTGGACGAGGGGCGCAGGCCGGCCGGGGACGTGGTCGGCGACCCGGCCGCGGTGGCCGACCCGCGCTACGGGTGCCGCTTCACCGATCCGGGCGCCTACGACGCGCCGGGCTCGACGCGCCGCCTGTTCCCCGCCTGCTGACGCGCCCGGAACCGTCCACTGTGGACTGACGGGAGCCCCGCGCGCGGGGCGGTCCGGTCAACCCCGTGGCGGAGCCCGTTCGGGTGGATCTTCCTCAATGGGAGGATTGCGAAGGTAGCCTGATCGGGTGCCGTTCCTGGGACCAGCCGACGAGTTGCCGCATAATCCGCGCCGCGTTCTCGTGACCGGGACCTCGGGGTCCGGGAAAACGACCCTGGCGCGTTCCGTGGCGGCCGCGCTCGGCCTGTCCCGCGTGGAACTGGACTCCCTCTTTCACGGTCCACAGTGGACGCCGCGCCCGGAGTTCCTCGACGACGTCCGCCGGTTCGCCGGGGGCGACGCCTGGGTCACCGAGTGGCAGTACACCGCGGCGCGCCCGCTGCTGCTGGAGCGCGCCGACACGCTGGTCTGGTTGGACCACCCGCGGCACGTGGTGATGCGCCGGGTGGCGGTGCGCACGGCGGTGCGCCGGTTCCGCCGCCAGGAGCTGTGGAACGGCAACGTGGAACCACCGCTGCGCACCGTGTTCACCGACCCCGAGCACCTGTTGCGGTGGGCGTGGCGGTCGCACCGCCGCACCGGGGAGCGGGTCCGCGAGGTGCTGGCGGGCGGGTACGGGCACAGACTCGTGGTGGTGCGCTTGAGGGGACAGCGTCAGGTCGACCAATGGCGGTCCGGCCCGTTGCGCCGGGCCGCGGAGCGGGGCGAGGAGTCGGTGCGATGAGCGAGCGGACGGCGTTGGTGCTCGGCGGCACGGGGATGCTGAAGGGCTGCGCGGACGAGCTGCTGGAGCAGGGCTGGCAGGTGGTGCTGCCCAGCCGCCGGGCGGACACGGGTCTCGGGCGGGCGGCGCGGGCGTCGCTCGGCTCCCGGGGCCACGTGCCGCAGCGGGCCGGGCGGGCGCGCCCGGTGGTGGCGGACTGGGCGCGGCCGGAGGAGCTGGCCGACCGGGTGCGGGCGGTCCTGGAACGGCCCGCGGACCTGCTGGTGGCGTGGGTGCACGAGAGCTACCGGGACCCCGTGCTGCGGGCCGTCGCGCCGCTGCTCGCGCCCCGCGCGCCCGTGGTGGAGGTGCACGACAGCGGCGCGATCCAGCCGGTGCTCGGCGTGCCGGACCCGGTGTTGGAGGGCCACCCGGCGCAGCAGGTGGTGCTGGGCATCGTCCGGCAGGGCGACGCCCACCGGTGGCTCACCCACGAGGAGACCTCGGCCGGCGTGCTGGAGGCCGTGCGCCGCGCGCTGGAGGGCAGGGCGCCCTCGGTGCACCAGGTCGGCGAGGTCGACACCTGGGTGGTGCGGCACTAGCCGTCAGCCCGGGCGCAGCCCTCGGACCAGCAGCAACACCGATTCGCGCACCTCCGCGCGGCTGCGCTCGGGCTGGAACACCTGCCAGTCCAGGGCGATCACCAGCAGGGTCCCGAACAGCGCCGCGGCGGCCGTGCCGACCTCGACGCCCTCGGGCAGCAGGTCGGCGTCGGACAGCCGCTGCACCTGGCCGCGGATGATCGACACGATGTCGTCGCGCAGCAGGCTCAGCGTGCCGTGCCACTGGCCGGGCGTGCGCCACAGCTCGGAGACCAGCAGCTGCCCGAACGCCGGGTACTCGGCGAAGAACCCGAGCATCCCGTCCACCAGCGACGACATCGCCGCCTCGGTCCCGGCCTCGCCCTCGGCCACCCGCAGCCGGCTCGCGAGCAACTCGACGCCGTGCCGGAGCAGGGCGTCGACCAGCGCGTCCTTGCTGGCGAAGTTGTAGTAGACGGTGCCCTTGGCGACCCCGGCCTCGGCCGCGATCTCCTCCACGGTCACGCTCGCCGCGCCCCGCTCGCCGACCAGCCTCAGCGCGGCGTCGAACAGCTTCTGCTTGGTCGCCGCGGTGCGGCCGGTGCGGGCGCCGGTCACAGCGCCAGCTCGGGTTGGAGGCGAGACGGGGTCCACACCCGCTGCTTATAGGCGGCGAACGTCGCCAAGGCAAGGCCCCCGAGCAGGTAGGCGACCAGGACCAGGGCGTCCTGGCCCGCGCGACCCGAGGGTCCGCCGTACATGAGGTGCCGCAGCCCGTCCACGGCGTAGCCCATGGGCAGGCCGTGGTGCAGCGGGTACAGCGGCACCGGGATCGTCTGCCACGGGAACGTGCCGCCCGCGCTGACGAGCTGGAGGATCAGCAGCACCAGGCCGATGAACTTGCCGACCGCGCCGAACAGGGCGTTCAGCGCGTGCAGCACCGCCACGAACGTCGCCGACACCAGCAGCAGGAACGCCAGGGCGGCGACCGGGTGCGCGGGCCGGATGCCCACCACCAGGGTGACCGCCGCGAACATCACCACGACCTGCGCCGCGCCCAGCAGCACGCCGGGCAGCCACCCGCCCACCGCCACCCGCAGCGGGTTCCGGCCCGCCGCCAGGCCCCGCCGCGACAGGGGCCTGAGCAGCAGGAACAGCACGTACGCGCCGATCCAGGTGGCCAGGCCGAGGAAGAAGGGGGCCAGGCCCGCGCCGTAGGTGCCGGCCGAGGTCTGGCTCACCCCGCGCACGGTCACCGGGTCGCCGATGGTGTTGGCGGTGGACTCGCGGGTCGGGTCGTCGGGCGCGGGGATCTCGGACACGCCCGCGTTCAGCCCGTCGCGCAGCCGGTTCGCGCCGTCGACGAGCTGCCGCTCGCCGTCGAGCAAAGCGGACGCGCCGTCGCGCACCTGCGCCGTGCCGGAGGCGACCTGGTTCGCGCCGTCGGTGAGCCGGGTGACCGCGTCGGCGAGGGCGGGGGTGCTCGCGGCGAGCTGCGCCGCGCCGTCCGAGACCTGCGCGGCCCCGTCGGCGAGCGCGCGCAGCTGCCCGGCCGTGCCCTGGACCTTCGCGTTGGCGTCGTCCACGGGCCGGCGGACCTCGCCCAGGACGCCGAGCACGCGCTGCACCTGCTCCTCGGTGAACCCGAGCGCGCGCAGCCGCGCGGCCACGTCGCCGCCGGCCGTGTCCAGCCGGTTGACCAGGTCCTGCGCCTTGACCGCGTAGTCCTCGGCGGTCTCGGCGACGGTCTCGTTGCCGTCGGCGACCCGCTTCGCGCCGTCGGCGAGCTGCTGCGCCTTGGCGGGCAGGCCGCCGGTGGAGTCGCGGAGCTGGGTGAGCCCGCCCGCGACCCGCGCCGCGCCGTCGGCCAGCGCGGGGGTGTTGTCGGCGAGGCGCTGGGCGCCGTCGCGGGCCTCCTGCTGGCCGCTCGCGAGCGTGGTCGCGCCCTCCGCGGCCTCGGCGGTCCGCTGCCGGATCGTGGAGAAGCCGAGCAGCAGCCGGTCCGCCGCCTCCGCGCCGACCTTCACCGACACCGACCGGCGCACCTCGGCGACCACCTGGTTGGCGATGGTCGAGCCGAGGTAGTTGTTCGCGTCGTTGGTGGTCAGCACGATGACCCCCTGGCGAGGGGTGAACTCGCCGGACGACAGCAGGGCCTTCGAGAAGTCCGCGGGCAGGGTCAGCCCGAAGGTGAACGTCCCGTCGCGCACCCCGGCCTCGGCCTGCTCGGCGTCCACCCGGCGCCAGTCGAACCGGTGGCCGTCGACCAGCTCCTGGGCCACCTCCGCGCCGGCGTCCAGGCGCGTGCCGTCGCTCGCGGTGGCGCCCTCGTCCTCGACGACCAGCGCCGCGGGCACCTGGTCGAGGTGGGCGTACGGGTCCTTGTTGGCGTACAGGTACAGCGCCGCGTACAGCAGCGGGACCAGCGTCAACGCCACCACGGCGAGCTTGGGCAGCTTGCCGGAGGTGACCCGGCGCAGCTCGTTGAACGCCATCCGCAGCGCGCTCACCGCGCCTCCTCGGGGGTGTTGTCCGCGCCGATCCGCGCGGCGGGGGTGTCCAGCAGGGCGGCGGAGGCGGTGGTGCACAGCACGACCACCGAGCGGTCCTCGGCGACGCGCGCGCGGGCCAGGTCCAGCCAGCCGGGCGGGTCGGGGTGGTAGCGGTCCGGCGAGTCGAGCACCAGCACCCCCGCGTTCGGCCGGCCGGCGGCCAGCTCCAGCAGCAGCGCGCACCTGACCTGCGGCGGGACCCGTTCGACGCGGGTGTCGAGGTACCGGTCGGCGTCCCGCTCGGCCAGCCAGTCGGCCACGGCCGCGCGCCCGCTGCGCGCGCCGTTGAGGGCCAGCTCCTCGCCGACCGCGCCGCCCAGCGGCAGCGCGCCCTCGGGCTCGCTGACCCCGGGCGAGTCCACCGGCACGACCCGCCGGCGCAGCTCGGCCGCCTCGGGGGAGACCCGGCCGGTGCTCGGGCGCATCCGGCCGGACAGCACCAGCGCCAGCGCGGTGTGACCCCGGTTCGGGTCACCCGCCACCACGACCAGCTCACCGGGCCTGACCAGCAGGGACGTTGGTTCGAGGAGCGGACCGTGCGGTCCGTCGACCCCGACGCGCCTGGCGTGGACCTCCACTGCTCGCCCTCCTTTTGAACTGACCGGTCAGTTCAAATAGTGGTCCGTGAGGGGGCGGCCCGCAACTCCCGGGGGTGTGAGCTAGCGCAACGCGCCCGCCGGGCGCACCTCCCACATCGTCCACAGTGGACGATAACCCTGCCGGGGCCAGAACACCGAGGACAGCGGGTTCGGCGGGTTGTAGTAGAGGTAGGTGCCGACCGTGCCCAGCCGCGCCAGCTCGCGGTGCGCGAACGCCATCAGCTGCCGGCCCACGCCGGTGCCGCGGGCGCCCGGCAGCACCGACACGCAGTTCACGTAGCCCCAGCGGCCCGGCGGCAGGCGGCCACCGGTCCAGTTGCCCGGCTCCGCGGTCACCACCGCGCATTCGGCCAGGCCCACCGCCACCCCGTCGCGCTCGGCCAGCCACGCCAGGCCGCCCGCGGCCAGCCGGTCGGCCAGCGCCCGCCGCTTGAGCGCCACCGCGTCCGGCCGCCGCACCGTGGAGCCGACCATCGACGAGTAGTGCAGCTCGGCCAGCGCCAGGGTGAGCACGGCCTCCAGGTCCGCGGGCGTGGCCCGGCGGATCGTCGCGGCGCCCGCCACCGGCGGGCTCGGCGCCTGCCGCACCGCGATCACGGTCAGCGGCACCAGCCCGTGGTCCAGCAGGGCCCTGGTCGACTCCGCGTCCCGGCTCGGCCAGGTCAGCACGCACGCCGAGTCGCGCTCGGCCGGTCGCACCAGGTCCAGCCGCTTGCGCCAGGCGCGCAGCAGCGCGTCCATGCCCGCCCCGCCGGTGCCGCCCAGCAGCGGCACCAGCTCCCACACCTCGGTCGCCGACCACAGCCGGGCGGGGGAGCGGCGCTCGTGCACCTGGTGGTGCAGCACGCCCGCGACCCGCGTGCCGTCCGGCAGGGCCGCGGTGACCACGTCGCCGTCCGCCGGGGCCGCCGCCGCGGGCAGCAGCGGGTCGATGCTCGCGAACCGCGCGCTCTGCGCGTCCACCAGCACCCTCCCGACGGTCATGCCAGGCAGGCTACGGCTTCCTCGTGCGGAAGATCGCGGTGCCCGGGAACAGCCGGCCGCGCAGCGGGCTCCACTGGCCCCACTTGCGGGTGTGCCCCTCCGGCCACTCCGGTTCCACCAGGTCCAGCAGCTCCAGCCCCGCCCCGACGAGGGCCCGCACGTAGTCCCCGGTGGTCCGGTGGTGCTCCACGTACGTGGCCCGGCCCGCCTCGTCCACCTCGACGTACGGCGTCCGGTCGAAGTACGACTGGGTCACGGTCAGCCCACCTGGTCCCGGGTCGTCCGGAAAAATCCACCTCATCGGGTGAGTGACCGAGAACACCCACGGCGCGCCCGGCCGCAGCACGCGGGCCACCTCGCGGAACACCTCGCCCACGTCCGCCACGAACGGCACCCCGCCGAACGCCGAGCACGCCGCGTCGAACGACCCGGCCCGGAACGGCAGCTGGTCGGCGCTCGCCTGGACCAGCGGCACGTCGAGCCCGGTCTCCGCGTTGGCCGCGCGGGCGTGCCGCAGCATCCCGGCCGACAGGTCGAGCGCCACCGCGTCCGCGCCCCGACCGGCCAGCCAGCGCGCGCACGGCGCCGAGCCGCAGCCGACCTCCAGCACCCGCCGCCCGCGCACGTCGCCGAGGAACCGGGCGTCGGCCTCGCGGATCCCCTCCGGGCACCACACGAAGTCGGCGGCGCCCAGGAAGCCGCCGTGCTCGGCGTGGTAGTCGTCGGCGTCGGCGTCCCACCAGCGCCGATTGGCCGCCCGCGACTCCTCCGCGTCCGCGCCCCGCTTGGCGATGCCGGTGGTGCCGAGCGCCAGTTCGGCGCTCGCGTGCTGGTCGGACACACTGCTCCATTCAAGGGGACCGGTTTGCCCGGCCTGCGCCGAGCCGCGTACGATATCGCCTGCGTAGTGGGTTCGCGCTGCTCATGATCGGTGATCACCTGGTGAGTCGGTCTTCGCGGTCGGGGCGTGCCCGCCGCACAGCGTCAAACCCGCAGGCCAACTAACCAATCCGTACCGGAGCCACCTACCTGATGTCCACCGACACCACCACTGTCCCGGCTGCCACCGCGCCGAAGCAGCAGATCGCTATCAACGATATCGGGACGGAGGAGGACTTCCTCGCCGCCATCGACAAGACCATCAAGTACTTCAACGATGGCGATATCGTCGAGGGCACCATCGTCAAGGTCGACCGGGACGAGGTCCTGCTCGACATCGGCTACAAGACCGAGGGCGTCATCCCCTCGCGCGAGTTGTCGATCAAGCACGACGTCGACCCCAACGAGGTTGTGAAGGTCGGTGACGAGGTCGAGGCCCTGGTCCTCCAGAAGGAGGACAAGGAAGGTCGGCTGATCCTCTCCAAGAAGCGCGCGCAGTACGAGCGCGCCTGGGGCACCATCGAGGCCCTCAAGGAGAAGGACGAGCCGGTTCGCGGCACGGTCATCGAGGTCGTCAAGGGCGGCCTGATCCTGGACATCGGCCTGCGCGGCTTCCTCCCCGCCTCCCTCGTGGAGATGCGGCGCGTGCGCGACCTCCAGCCGTACGTCGGCCGGGAGCTCGAAGCCAAGATCATCGAGCTGGACAAGAACCGCAACAACGTGGTCCTGTCCCGCCGCGCGTGGCTCGAGCAGACCCAGTCCGAGGTCCGCAGCGAGTTCCTCAACCAGCTGCAGAAGGGCCAGGTCCGCAAGGGCGTCGTGTCCTCCATCGTCAACTTCGGCGCCTTCGTGGACCTGGGTGGCGTGGACGGCCTGGTGCACGTCTCCGAGCTGTCCTGGAAGCACATCGACCACCCGTCCGAGGTCGTCGAGGTCGGCCAGGAGGTCACCGTCGAGGTCCTCGACGTCGACATGGAGCGCGAGCGCGTGTCGCTGTCGCTCAAGGCGACGCAGGAAGACCCGTGGCGCCAGTTCGCCCGCACCCACGCGATCGGCCAGATCGTGCCGGGCAAGGTCACCAAGCTGGTTCCGTTCGGCGCGTTCGTCCGCGTGGACGAGGGCATCGAGGGCCTGGTCCACATCTCCGAGCTGGCCGAGCGCCACGTGGAGATCCCGGAGCAGGTCGTGCAGGTCGGCGACGACGTCATGGTCAAGGTCATCGACATCGACCTGGACCGCCGCCGCATCTCGCTCTCGCTGAAGCAGGCGAACGAGGGCTTCACGCCGGACTCGGAGTTCGACCCGACCCAGTACGGCATGGCCGCCGAGTACGACGACCAGGGCAACTACATCTACCCCGAGGGCTTCGACCCGGAGACCCAGGAGTGGCAGGAAGGCTTCGACAAGCAGCGCGAGGAGTGGGAGCGGCAGTACGCCGAGGCCCACCAGCGCTACGAGGCCCACATGAAGCAGGTCGCCAAGGCCGCTGCCGCCGAGGAGGAGGCCGCCGGCGAGACGAACTACTCGTCCGGTGGCGACGCCCCGGCCGCCGCGTCCTCGACGGGCGCCCCGGCCCAGGCCGGCGGCACCCTGGCCAGCGACGAGCAGCTCGCCGCGCTGCGGGAGAAGCTGTCGGGCGGCGCCTGATCGCTCCCGGTTCGCTGAACCACCCCGGTCGCCCCTCGCCCACCACGGGCGGGGGGCGACCTCCTTTTTCCGGACTCTCCACCTCCACGCAGAGTCACCGGGACCTGGCTCTTCGCCGCGAAACCCCTCCATTGCGCTAAATTGATCGCCCTATGGGTGCGCGGATGGTGGTGCTCGCGGTGCTGGCGGTGCTGTGCTCGGCGTGCTCGTCCGAACCGCCGCCGGCCGCGGCGCCGCCGCAGATCCCGACGATCCTGCCGCCCACCACGATCACTCGGGTCCCGCAGATGGTGGACCGCGAGCTGCCCACCGACTGCGAGCTGATCGTGCCCACCGAGGTCCTCAACACCCACCTCGGCCACGAACTGCCCGGCGCGCTCCAGCAGATCATCGGCATCCGCGAGCCGTCCATCGGCCGCACCGCCAAGATCGACTGCTACTACGGCGTCGGCGAGGGCCGGGGCATCGCGACCGCGCCGGTGGTCGTCGGCCTGGCCACCTACGTGGACGAGCCCACCGCCGCCGGCCGCGTCACCGAGAGCGTGGACGCCGAACGCCGGGAGGGCGCGACGTCGGCCCGGGTCGACGTGGGCAGGCACGAGGCGTCCCTGGTGACGGCGCGGGACGAGCGGCTGCTCATCGGCTCGCTGGGCAAGACCACGTTCGTGGCGCGCGCGAAGGCGGGCGTCGTCCCGGACGACAGGGTCGGCGCCTTCCTCGCCGCCGTGGCGCAGCAGGCCATGACCCCTCTCGAAGAGCACTGAGGCGCCGGCAGCCGGCAGGCTGTGCGCCATGTTGCGCGTGGGTCTCTCCGGGGGAATCGGGTCGGGCAAGTCGACGGTGGCGGGCAGGTTCGCCGAGCACGGGGCGGTCGTGATCGACGCCGACCGGCTCGCCCGGGAGGTGGTCGAGCCCGGCACCGAGGGCCTGGCGGAGATCGTCGAGGCGTTCGGCGCGGACGTCCTGGAGGCCTCCGGCGCGCTCAACCGCCCGGCCCTGGCCGCGAAGGTGTTCAGCGACGAGTCGGCCCGCGCCACCCTCAACGGCATCACCCACCCGAGGATCGCCGCCCGCACCGCCGAGCTGATCGCCGCCGCGCCGCCCGAGGCGATCGTCGTGCACGACGTGCCGCTGCTGGTCGAGAACGGCCTGGCGCCGCTGTACCACCTGGTGGTGATCGTGCACGCGGAGGCGGAGGAGCGCGTGCGGCGGCTGGTCGGCCGCGGCCTGGCCGAGGACGACGCCCGCCGGCGCATCGCCGCCCAGGCGGACGAGGGGGAGCGCCGCCGGGTCGCGGACGTGTGGCTGGACAACTCCGGCACCCCGGACGTGGTGCTCGCGCGGGTCGACGAGCTGTGGGCGGACCGGCTGGTGCCCTACGAGGCGAACGTCCGGCTGCGGCGCCCCGCGGGCGGCTCGCCGGTCGTGGTGCCTCACGACGGGACGTGGCCTGCGCAGGCCGCGCGCGTCGCGGCCCGCCTCGGGGTGCTGGCCGGCGGGCGGCCGGTCGAGCACGTCGGCCCCACCGCCGTGCCCGGCCTGGCGGCCGAGGACGTGCTCGATCTCCAGCTCGGCGTGCGGTCGCCGGAGGAGGCGGCCGAGCTGGAGGACGTGCTGTCCGACGGCGGTTTCCCGGGCCTCGGCGTCGCCCAGGACCCGGTCGGGCGACCCGGTGACGCGCCGGAGCCGCGGGGCGAGCGGCTGCACCTGGGCGCGGACCCGGGGCGGCGGGTCGCCCTGCACGTGCGGGTCGAGGGCGGCCCGGCGTGGGAGTGGGCGCTGCGCTCCCGGGACTGGCTGAGGGCCGACGCGGCGGCCCGCGCCGAGTACGAGGCGCTGGTCGAGCGGTGCCGGCGTGACGGGCTCGACCGCGCCGAGGCCGAAGAGCTGTGGGGGGAGCGCGCCGCGGCCCGCGCCGAGGCGTTCTACAGGGACGGCCAGGTGTCGTAGATGCCGCGGTGGGTCAGCCAGACCTGCAGGTCGTGGCGGTGCAGGCTGACCTCCTCCAGGGTGCGGTGCACGGTGCGCAGCGCCTGGTCGGCGTCGTCGGGACCCAGCACGCGCCCGGCGACGGCGGCCGCGAACTCCTCGGAGCGCACGATCCGGGCGGTCGTGCCGCCCGGCACGGCCAGGCCCAGCAGCAGGTCCGTGGTGCGCCACGAGCGGCCGTCGCGCCGCACCCGGACCGCGGTGAGCACGCTCGGGCCGCTGCGGGCGTGCCGGGAGCGGGGGCGCTGGTGGGTCAGCCGCAGGCCCAGCTCCGGCATCAACCAGGTGACCTCGGAATCGGAGAACGGGTCCTCGGGCGTGGGGCACTCCAGCCTCAGCCCCCAGTCCTCGACCCGGCACGTGGTCAGGTGTCGCGACGTGCCGCTGGAGTAGCTGCGAACTGCGCTGACGGTGTCGACCACGTCGACGAGCTGAGGTGTGATGACCGCTCCCACGCGATCCGAGGGTAGCCGCAGGTGTGCTCCGGGTAACTGTCCGGGTCGATTTGTTACATCACGGTCTGTGGTGTATGCGGTCTCTATCCGGTGACGGAGTTTCGGCGCGATTGACCTGCGGGTGTCACTGTCTGTATTACCGGCGACGCCAGGTCGTGATCGTGCCCTGCGCGGCCAGCCAGCGGCACACGTCGTGACCGTGCGCGGCGATCCCGGCCACCGCGCGGTAGGTCGTCTCCAGCGCCCACTGGGCCCGGTCGGGCCGGACCAGGCCCCGGTCCAGGGCGGCCAGCAGCTCGTCGGTGTCCAGCACGGTCACGCTGCGCCCGGTGCGCACCACCAGGTCCAGGTACAGGTCGACGGTCTTCCACACCGACCCGCTGGAGCTGATCTCGGCCACGTCCACGTACAGGTCGTAGTCGCGCTCGTGGCCCGGGTGCCACGTCCACCGGCTGACGCGCAGGCCGTGCGCGGGCAGCAGCCACGACTCGGTGTGCGCCATGTCCGGGTGGCCGGGCATGGGGCGGGCCATGTAGAGGCCGTGCGGCGTCAGCCGGTACTCGTCGACGCCCCGCAGGTACCCCTTCGGGTCGGTGTTGCTCTTGGCGTCGATGTCGAAGTACTCGATCTTCGGCGGGTGGATGTGCATGCGGGTCCCGGCGGAGCTCGGCGTCACAGGGCCGACTTTAAGCAGCCTTACCCGTAGAACACTCACCTTTATCACCCAAAAGTAGGATGATCGCTTAGTCTTCGCGCATGTTCGGCATCATCCGCCCCTGCCGGAACCGCCTGGGCCCCGAGCTGCGCGAGTCGTGGCTGGCCCACCTGTGCGGCCTGTGCCTGGCGTTGCGCGACGACCACGGTCACCTCGCCCGCGTGGTCACCAACTACGACGGCCTGGTCATCTCCGCGCTGGTGGAGGCGCAGACCGGGCGTTCGCGGAGGTCGGCCGGGCCGTGCGCGCTGCGCGGCATGCAGTCGGCCGACGTCGCCGTGGGCGCGAGCGCGCGCCTGGCCGCGTCGGTGTCCCTGGTGCTGGCGTCGGCGAAGGTCGAGGACCACGTGTCCGACGGCGACGGCGCGTTCGCCCGCGCGCCGCTGCGGGGCGCGGGCAGGCGGGTGGCGCGCCGCTGGGCGACCCAGGCCGCCGAGACCGGCGCCGACCTCGGCTTCGACACCGCCGTGCTGGTGGACGCCGTGCGGCGGCAGCCCGAGGTCGAGGCGGCGGCCGGCCCCGGTACACCGCTGCTCGCGGTCACCGAACCGACCGAGACCGCCTCCGGCGAGGCCGCCGCGCAGGCGGCGCTGCTGGCCGGGCGGCCCGGGAACGCGGCGCCGCTGCGCGAGGTCGGGCGGCTGTTCGGGCGCTTGGCGCACCTGCTCGACGCGGTCGAGGACCTGGAGGAGGACCGGGCGTCGGGCGCGTGGAACCCGCTGCTCGCGACCGGCACGTCCCTCGCCGAGGCGCGCCGGCTGTGCGACGACGCCGCGCTGGGCGTCGAACTGGCCCTGCGCGAGGTCGAGTTCACCGACGACCGCCTGGTGCACGTGCTGCTGGTGCACGAGGTGCGCGAGTCGATCCGCCGCGCGTTCGGCGAACCCCACGCCCGCGACCACCGGCGCGACCACGTGCCGCCGTTCGGCGCGCCGCCCGAGACCTACTCGCCGCCGCCCGGCCACGTGCCGCCGCCCGGGTACGCGCCGCCCGGGGCCACCGGTCCCACCGGCCCGACGCCGCCCACCGGCCGCAAGCCGCGCAAGGGCGGCGGCGACCCGGCCGGTTCCGGCAGCGGCCTGTGGTCCTGGCCGAAGCTGCGGCGGCCGCCGGTGAGCCGGGGGTTCTTCGCGGGCTGCCTGGCGGTGCTGTACCAGTGCGGCACCTGCCAGTACTGCTGCCGCGACCCGTACCCGGGGCCGTGGAGCGGCAAGTGGCGCGAGGCGTGGTGCAACTGCGACTGCGGCTCGGGCTGCGACTGCAACGGCTGCGACTGCTGACCGCTGACCGCGCTGACTGCTGACCGCCGCCGCCCAGGGCCGCCCTGTCCCCCCGGCCTGGCCGGCTATCGGTCTGCTCCTGTCCTCCGGCCTGGCCGGCCACCGGTCTGCTCCTGCCCGCCGGCCCGGCCTGCCCACCTGCCGGCCCTCCGCTTCCCCGCCCCGCTCTCCGCGCCCAGCCCCCCCGGCTTTCCCCCCGGCTCTCCGCACCCAGCCCTCCCGGGGCCGTGACCTGCGCCGACGAAAAATGTCGGACCCGGGGCGTACCTTTCTAGGCGTGGCATTCCCTACCGAGATCCCGGTCAAGGCGCACTCGTCGCACCGTCCCGTCGGTGACATCCCCCGCACCGACGGGCAGTTCCGCGTGGTCAGCGACTACCAGCCGGCCGGCGACCAGCCCGCCGCGATCGCGGAGCTCGAACGGCGCGTCCGCGCGGGGGAGAAGGACGTGGTCCTGCTCGGCGCCACCGGCACCGGCAAGTCGGCCACCACGGCGTGGCTGGTGGAGAAGCTCCAGCGGCCCACGCTGGTGATGGCGCCGAACAAGACGCTGGCCGCGCAGCTGGCCAACGAGCTGAAGGAGTTCTTCCCCAACAACGCGGTGGAGTACTTCGTCAGCTACTACGACTACTACCAGCCCGAGGCGTACATCCCGCAGACGGACACGTACATCGAGAAGGACTCGTCGATCAACGAGGACGTCGAACGGCTGCGCCACTCGGCCACGATGAGCCTGCTGACCCGGCGCGACGTGATCGTGGTGGCCTCGGTGTCGTGCATCTACGGCCTGGGCACGCCCCAGTCGTACCTCGACCGCTCGATCCAGCTCCGGGTCGGCGGCGAGATCGAGCGCGACCTGCTGCTCCGCGCCCTGGTCGACGTGCAGTACGCGCGCAACGACATCGCGTTCAACCGGGGCACGTTCCGCGTGCGCGGCGACACGGTCGAGATCATCCCGGCGTACGAGGAGCTGGCCATCCGGGTCGAGTTCTTCGGCGACGAGATCGACAAGCTGTACTACCTGCACCCCCTGACCGGCGACGTGGTCAAGGAGGTCGACGAGCTGCGCATCTTCCCCGCCACCCACTACGTGGCCGGGCCCGAGCGGATGGAGAAGGCCATCCGGAACATCGAGGAGGAGCTGGCCGAGCAGCTGGACCGGCTGGAGCGCCAGGGCAAGCTGCTGGAGGCGCAGCGGTTGCGCATGCGCACCACGTACGACATCGAGATGATGCGCCAGGTCGGCTTCTGCTCCGGCATCGAGAACTACTCGCGGCACATCGACGACCGGCCCGCCGGCACCGCGCCCGCCACCCTCATCGACTACTTCCCGGACGACTTCCTGCTGGTCATCGACGAGTCGCACGTGACCGTGCCGCAGATCGGCGGCATGTACGAAGGTGACGCGTCCCGCAAGCGCAACCTCGTCGAGCACGGCTTCCGCCTGCCCAGCGCGCTGGACAACCGCCCGCTGACGTGGGAGGAGTTCGCCGACCGGATCGGCCAGACCATCTACCTGTCCGCCACGCCCGGCCCGTACGAGATGGGGCAGGCCGGCGGCGAGTTCGTCGAGCAGGTCATCCGCCCCACCGGCCTGGTCGACCCGGAGGTCGTGGTCAAGCCGACCGAGGGCCAGATCGACGACCTGGTGCACGAGATCCGCGTCCGGACGGAGCGCGACGAGCGCGTCCTGGTCACCACGCTGACCAAGAAGATGGCCGAGGACCTGACCGACTACCTCCTCGAACTCGGCATCCGGGTCCGCTACCTGCACTCGGAGGTCGACACCCTGCGGCGGGTCGAGTTGCTGCGCCAACTGCGCCTCGGCGAGTACGACGTGCTGATCGGCATCAACCTGCTGCGCGAGGGCCTCGACCTGCCCGAGGTGTCCCTGGTGGCGATCCTCGACGCGGACAAGGAAGGCTTCCTCCGCTCCGGCACCAGCCTGATCCAGACCATCGGCCGCGCGGCCCGCAACGTCTCGGGCGAGGTCCACATGTACGCGGACCGGATCACCGACTCGATGCGGCACGCGATCGACGAGACCAACCGCCGCCGGGCCAAGCAGGTCGCGTACAACGAGGAGCGGGGCATCGACCCCCAGCCGCTCCGCAAGAAGATCACCGACATCCTCGAACAGGTCTACGCCGAGGCGGAGGACGCCGTCGAGCCGGGTGGTTCGGGCCGCAACGCGAGCAGGGGCAAGAAGCCGACCGGCGACCCGGGGGCGTCGGGCCGCAGCTCGGGCGTGCTGGCCGACCGGAACACCAGCGGCATGGCCCGTTCCGAGCTGGCGGACCTGGTGCAGCAGCTGACGGACCAGATGATGAACGCGGCACGGGAGCTGCAGTTCGAACTGGCCGCCCGCCTGCGCGACGAGATCCAGGACCTGAAGAAGGAGCTGCGGGGCATGGACGCGGCGGGGGTGAAGTAACTCAATCGAGTGATCATGACGGCCACCACGTACGAAAACGCCGTCACGCTCATCGGTTGAGAAGAACGGAGCCCCGAGACCAACCCGACACGCCCCACCCCACCGGCAAGCGCAATCCCCGCCGGCAAGCCTCAAGCACCGAGCGGGACCGGCCAAACCACCTCCACCCGGTCCCGCTCGGTGACCAGCGCCCAGCACACCTCGGCGAGGTCATCGGGATCGACAACGCCCAGCCTCGCCCCAGCCCCACCCTCAGCCCTGACCCTGGTTCCGGCCCCAGTCCCAGCGCCAGTCGCCCCAGTCCCAGCCCCGGCCTCAGCGCTGGCGCCAGCGCCAACCCCGGTCCCGGCCCGAACGCCAGTCGCCCCAGTCCCGGCCCCGGTCCCAGCACTGGCCCCGACCTCAGCCCCTGGCCCGGCCCCAGCGCCAGCCGCCCCAGCACCAGTCGCCCCAGCCGCTCCCGCCGCCCCAACCGCTCCCACCGATGCCGCCGTCGTTGTCCCGCCCGCGGCTGGCGTGGCTTCGGCGGTGCCTTCCGGCCTCGCGCCTCCCTGCCTTGCCCCCTCCGGCAGCTTCAGCCCTTCCGGCGGCTTTGGCCCTTCCGGCAGCTTCAGCCCGTTCGGCAAGGTGAACTCGCCGCTGAGCAGGCGGCGGTACGCGGCGCTCCGGTCGACCATCGCGGCGACGGTGAGCATGCCCGCGTAGACCCCTCGGTCGGCCACCTCGGCGTGCAGCGACTGCACGTAGTTGCGCATGGCGGCCATCGCCGGGCCGATGCCGCTCATGCCCGGGTGTCCTTGCGAGGCCGAGGTGCCTTGGCCCACGAGGATGGCGCCGTCGCCCCGTTCCAGCATTTCCGGCAGTGCGGCGCGCACCAGTTCGACCGGTGTGAGGAGGAACAGGGCCAGCAGGTCGCGCAGCGTGTCGGCACCCAACTCGGCCGCGGGGGTGAAACCACGGGACGGGGCTGGTGCGTAGTGCAGCACGTCGATGCGGCCGAAGTGGTCCCTGATGGTGGTGATCAACCCGGGTGCGCCGGTCGGGTCGGACAGGTCGGCCGGGAAGGCTTCCGCTTCGACGCCGGCGGCCCGCAGTTCCGCGCGCAACGCCGTCAGGGGCTCGCGGCGGCGGGCGACCAGCGCCACCCGGTAGCCCTCGAGGCCGAACCGCTCGGCCACCGACGCGCCCAGGCCGGTGCCCGCCTCCAGCACCGCGATCGTCTTCGACGTCATGTGCGCCCCTTTAACTTGACGGTTTCGTCAAGTTCTGGGGCAGCGTAGCAATGAAGTTGAGAGCGGCGTCAAGTTCTTGCTGGGAGAATGGGCGCATGAGCACCACCGGCGGAACCCCTCGCCTGCGGCGGGACGCGCAGCGCAACATCGAGCGGCTGAAGGCGGCCGCGATCGAGGTGTTCCGCGAGCGCGGCTTGTCGACCCCGCTGGAGGACATCGCCACGCGTGCCGGCGTCAGCACCGGCACCCTCTACAACCGGTTCGGCAGCCGCGAGGCGTTGATCGACGCCGTGATGCCGGAACTGGCCTCCGTCCGCCTGACCCACCTGCTCGACCGGGTCCGCGAGCACACCGACCCGTGGCGGCGGTTCGCCGCCTACGTCGAGGGCATGGCCGCCCTCCAGGCGGAGGAACCCGCGCTCAACGACCTCCTCTCCCGCCGTTTCCCGAGCGCCACCGAGCTGACCCGCGTCTGCGACGAGGCCCTCGCCGAGGGCGCCCGCCTGGTCGAGGACGCCAAGCGCCACGGCTCGCTGCGCGCCGACTTCACCATCGGTGACCTGGCCATCGCCCTGTGGTGCAATGGTCAACTCGTTCGTGTCACGAGGGGCGCGGCGCCGGACGCGTGGCGCCGCAACATCGCCTTCTTCCTCGACGGCGTCCGCGCGAAGGCCGCCCACGACCTGCCGGTGGGGCCCGAGGCGCTGTTCGCGGTGCAGGACGCGTTGGCCGCACAAGCCCAGAGATGACCGCCCGACCCGCGACAAGGGACCTGCCGCGATCGGCTCCCCTCGCGCTAGCTTGGCCGGATGACGCTCGACGAGGTGATCGCCCACTGCCTGGCCAAGCCCGGCGCCGAGGAGAGCTACCCCTGGGGTGACGAGGAACTGGTCTGCAAGGTCGGCGGCAAGGCGTTCGCCTTCATCGGGCTCGCCGGCCACACCGTGGGCGTGAAGTGCGGCGCGAACGCCGAGGCGGCCGCCGAGTGGCGGGAGCGCCACCCGGGCGACATCACGACCAGCGCCTACGTCGGCCGCTACGGGTGGAACTCGGTCAACCTCAAGGGCTCCGTCCCGGGTGACGAGGTCCGCGAGCTGCTCGACGCCTCCTACGACGCCGTGGTCGCCAAATTGCCCAAGAGCAAGCGGCCTTGAGGTCCGGGGCGGGTCGCGCCCGGGAGCGGGCGGTGGACACGGGGCGGGCCGCGCCCCTGAGACGAAGGACGGGGGCGCCGGGTGAGAACCCGACGCCCCCGTCAAGATCCGGACCTCAGCTGGTGATGTCCTTGCGCGCGAACTTCCGCGCCGCCAGCAGCGTGAAGAACGCGCCGAACGCCAGCGCCGAGAACGTGCCCCGCGCGAGCTGCGACCAGTCCACGTCCGTCGACAGCAGGTCCACCCACGCCAGCGCGTAGTGCGTCGGCAGGTAGTCCCGCAGGTCCTCCAGCGCCGTGATCTGGTCCAGGATCTGCGACAGGATCGACACCAGCACGGCCCCGCCGACCGCGCCCAGCGGCGCGTCCGTGGACACCGACAGGTACAGCGCCATCCCGGCCACCCAGAACAGGTGGATCGAGATGTAGACGACCGCCAGCGCCAGGCCGTAGACCCCGGTCCCGAACGACGCGGCCTCGCCCGTGGGCGACACCGTCTCCCCGGCCCCGTACCAGAGCACGCCCACGCCCAGCGCCACCGCGGGCAGCAGCACCATCGCGAGCACCGACAGCAGCCCCGACGCCAGCGCCTTCTGCCGCAGCAGCCGGTGCCGGGGCACGGGGGCCGCCAGCAGGTACTTCAACGACGACCACGACGCCTCGGACGCGATCGTGTCGCCGAAGAACAGGGCCACGATCATCGGCAGCAGGAAGCTGCCCGACACGAACAGCGTCAGGATCACGAAGTTCACGCCGCTGGCCGTGGCCAGGTCGACGAAGCCGCCCGACCGCCGGTTCGGCTGCGACTGCCCGATCTCGAACGCGACCACCAGGATGAACGGCAGCAGCACCAGGAAGCCCAGCACCATCTGCGTCCGCCTGCGCCGCAGCTGCCGCGCCAGCTCGACCCGGATGCGCAGCGTCCGGCCGGCCCGGTAACCGGCCCTGGAGCCGTCCGGCGCGACCTCCGCCTGCTCGACCCGCGCCGCGGACGTCAGGTCCGCGACGGCGCCCGGGTCGGTGTGCACTCCATTGGTACTCATTCGCCCACCAACTCCAGGAACGCGTCTTCCAGCCGCCGGCGCGGACCGGCCTGGTCCACCGCCACGCCCGCTGCCACCAGGGCTTCCAGCGCGGACGCCCGCGGCGTGCCGTTGAGGCTCGCGTGGACCTGCTCGCCGTCCACGTGCACGTCGTGCACGCCGGACAGGCCGCGCAGCACGGAGGCCGCCTCCTCGGGCCGGTCGACCCGGAAGCTCGCCTCGCCGCCGCCCGTCGCGATCTCCTCGACCGGACCGGCCGCGACCAGCGTCCCCTTGTGCATCACCACGACGTGCGTGCACGTCTGCTCGACCTCGGCGAGCAGGTGGGAGGACACCAGCACCGTGCGCCCCGCCGCCGCGTAGCGGCGCAGCACCTCGCGCATCTGGTGGATCTGGGGCGGGTCGAGCCCGTTGGTCGGCTCGTCGAGCACCAGCAGGTCCGGCAGGCCGAGCATGGCCTGCGCGATCGCCAGCCGCTGCCTCATGCCCTGGCTGTAGGTCCGGACGCGCCGGTGCACCGCGTTGCCCAGGCCCGCGATCTCCAGGGCCTCCTCGACGTGCGCCTGCTCCTCCGGCCGGCCGGTGGCCGCCCAGTACAGCTTCAGGTTGGCCGCGCCGGACAGGTGCGGCAGGAAGCCGGACCCCTCGACGAACGACCCGACCCGGGACAGCACCGGCGCGCCGGGGTGCACCTTGTGCCCGAACACCCGGATGCCGCCCTCGGTGGGCCGGATCAGGCCCATCAGCATGCGCAGCGTGGTCGTCTTGCCCGCGCCGTTCGGGCCGAGCAGGCCCAGCACCTGGCCGTGCTCCACGCGGAACGACAGGTCGCGCACCGCGGTCAGCCCGCCGGGATAGGACTTGGTCAGGTTCTCGATCACCAGCGGCACGCCCGCCAGCTCCGGGTCGACGTCCGCGGCCAGCCGCCGCCGGAACCACGCCACCACGGCCGCGATCCCGCTCGCGATCAGCACGATCCCGATGCCCCACAGCGCGCCGGTCGGCACGTCGCTGGTCGCGTTCACGCCCGGCACCACCGGCACCGACAGCGCGGGCGAGGCCAGCGACACCCGGTACGCGGCCGGCTGGGAGGCGTTGGCGTAGGCCTGGTCGGTGGTGGACACCACGAGCTGGAACCGGTGGTCGGTCTCCACCGGCCGCACGGCGCCGGGCAGCGTCACGGTCACCTCGACCGGCGTGCCGTCGGCGGGCAGGTTCGACACCCGCACCGGCGCGACCGCCGAGCCGGGCAGCACCCGGACCCCGTTGGCGTCGGCGTCGTAGAGCTTCACGAACAGCACCGCGCCCTCGGGCGGCACCGGCTGGCCGGGCACCGCGGCGACGCGCAGCCGCACCGTGGACGAGCCGGTGAGCAGGGTCTGCCCGGTCTGCGGCTCGCTCTGGAACACGGCGGTCTGGCCGGGCAGGTCGAGCGAGAGGCGCGAGGACAGCGAGCTGGACCGCGACACCACCGACCCGAGGCCGGGCAGGCTGGACACGGCGGCCGGGTTGCCGCCCGCCGGGTTCACCACGACCTGCTCGCCCCCGGACAGGGGCACGTCCACGCGCCGGACCGGCTCGGAGCCCGCCAGGCCGGGGTAGGCGGGCGCGACGACGTTGCGCAGGGACGGCGCGCCGCTGCTGCGGAACGCGCCGACCACGGTGTACTCGAAGCCGGTGCCGGGGTCCTCGCCCTCGCCGCCGAGGTGGAACGCCAGCCAGTCGGCGATCTGCCCGCGCAGCTCCGGACCCGGCGAGCCGCCGTCGTGGCCGCCCGCGTACCAGACGACCTTGACCTTCGCGCCGTTGGCGGCGATCTGGCGGGCGTTGGCGTCGGCCTGGTCGAGGCCGAACAGGGTGTCCTGCTCGCCCTGCACGATCAGCGTCGGCTGGGTGATCTTGTCGGTGACGGCCGACGGCGACGCGCGGCGCAGCACCTCCAGGGTCTGCGGTCCGGCCTGGCCGGTGGTCGCGACCTCGGTGTAGGCGGCGCACACGTCGGCCTGGAAGCGGCCGCACGCGCCGGTGACCGGGCCGGTCGGCCGGACGTCGTCCGGCGCGGTGGCGGGCGGCTGGGTCGCGGCGGCCGCCGCGCCCCCCCGGCCCTGGTCGACGTCATCTACCAGGCCGGGTACGCTCGCCACCTGGCAG
>NZ_JBHWIE010000030.1:18317-54618 GCF_042732085.1 Actinosynnema sp. NPDC059797 | reverse complement strand
GCCCTCCGGCGTGTACCGCGGGAAGGCCAGGTCACCGGCGTAGCGCGCGGCGTCGCCCAGGGCCTCCTCGATGCGCAGGAGCTGGTTGTACTTCGCGGTGCGCTCACCGCGGGCGGGGGCGCCGGTCTTGATCTGGCCCGCGCCGACGGCCACCGCGAGGTCCGCGATCGTGGTGTCCTCGGTCTCGCCGGACCGGTGGGACATCATCGACTTGTAGCCGTAGGAGGTGGCCAGCGCGACCGCGTCCAGCGTCTCCGACAGGGTGCCGATCTGGTTGACCTTCACCAGCAGCGCGTTCGCCGCCCGGCGGGAGATGCCCTCCTCCAGCCGCTCCGGGTTGGTCACGAACAGGTCGTCGCCGACGATCTGGACCTTCTCGCCCAGCTCGGCGGTCAGCTGCACCCAGCCGTCCCAGTCGTCCTCGGACAGCGGGTCCTCGATCGACACCAGCGGGTAGGAGTTGACCAGCTCGGTGTAGTAGCCGGTCATCTGCTCGGCGCTGCGCTTCGTCTTCTCGAAGGTGTAGGCGCCGTCGGAGAAGAACTCGGTGGCCGCCACGTCCAGGGCCAGCGCGATGTCGCGGCCCGGCGCGTAGCCGGCCTTCTCGATCGCCTGGAGGATCAGGTCCAGCGCGTCGCGGTTGCTGGACAGCGCCGGCGCGAAGCCGCCCTCGTCGCCCAGGCCGGTGCCCAGGCCCTTGGACTTCAGCACGGACTTCAGGGCGTGGTAGACCTCGGTGCCCCAGCGCAGGGCCTCGCGGAAGCTCTCCGCGCCGATCGGCGCGATCATGAACTCCTGGATGTCCACCTCGGTGTCGGCGTGCGCGCCGCCGTTGAGGATGTTCAGCATCGGCACCGGCAGCACGTGCGCGTTCGGGCCGCCCACGTAGCGGAACAGCTCCAGGCCGCTGGACTCCGCGGCCGCCTTCGCCACGGCCAGCGACACGCCCAGGATGGCGTTCGCGCCCAGGCGGGACTTGTCCGGCGTGCCGTCCAGGTCGACCAGCTTCTGGTCCACCACGCGCTGCTCGACGGCCTCGATGCCGACCAGCTCCGGACCGATCTCGTCGAGCACGGCGGCGACCGCCCGCTCGACGCCCTTGCCCAGGTAGCGCTTGGCGTCGCCGTCCCTCAGCTCCACCGCCTCGTGCTCACCGGTCGAAGCCCCCGACGGCACCGCGGCGCGCTCCAGCGTGCCGTCGTCCAGCGCCACCTCTACCTCGACGGTGGGGTTGCCTCGCGAGTCCAGGATCTCGCGGGCGCCGACCTGCTCGATGACCGCCACGTGCGCTCCCTCGTCAGACCTTGTTCTGTATCGGTGACGAGCCTAGTTGGTGCAAGGTGTGGGACGGCCCCGGCTCGGGTGTTGGGGCCGTCGTCGGGAGGGGTTCACTCGTGGTTCACGTCTCGCGGGGTGGTGACGGGCCCCTGCTGGTGCTGCTGCACGGGCTGGGCGCGACCGGGTCGGTGTGGCGCGGAGCTGCGGAAACGTGGCCCGGGGCGTGGTTGGCGGTGGACCTGCCGGGGCACGGCCGGTCGGCGCCCGCGGCGCGGTACTCGTTCGGCTCGCTGGCGGCGGCGGTCGCTTCGGTGGTGCCCGCCGGACCGGTCGCCGTGCTGGGCCACTCGCTCGGCGGCGTGGTCGCCCTGGCGCTGGCCAGCGGCTGGTTCGGGGTGGACGTGCGCGCCGCGGGCGGGCTGGGCGTGAAGCTTCGGTGGACCCCCGAGGAGCTGTCGCGGGCGGCGGCGCTGGCGGCGAAACCGGCCCGCGTGTTCCCGACGCGGGAGGAGGCGGGGGGCTGGGCGGCGAAGCTGGCGGGCGTGCCGCTGCCCGACGCGGTCGTCGAGGCGCCCGGCGGGTGGCGCGCGGCGCTCGACCCGGCGGCGTTCGGGGTGGGCGCGCCGGACGTCGACGGGCTGCTCGCGGCGGCCCGGTGCCCGGTGGTGCTGGCGGCCGGGTCCGAGGACCACCTGTGCCCGCCGGAGCACCTGACGGCGGCCGACCCGGGTGGAATCGTGCTGCCAGGGGTGGGTCACAACGCCCACGTGGAGCAACCGGCGTCGATCAAGCCGGTGCTGGAGCGGCTCCACCACGCTCTGGTGGCGTGACGCGCCGATCCCGTCATCCGGTCGGCTGTCGTACGCCGGGCGGGTGCGCGGGTAGCGTTGATCGGACCATGACTGACGGCACCTTCGAGGCGTTCCGCCGAGCCGAGGCGCTGCTCGCGGAACGCCGACCGCTGGAGGCGCTGCGCGAGCTGGCCGTCGTGCTCGAAGCGGCGCCGGAACAGGCGGGCGTGCACCTGCTCGCCGGACGCGCCTACCTGGGGTCGGCGCAGCTCAAGCGGGCCGAGTCGGCGTTCCGGAAAGTGCTGGAGCTGGACCCGAGCGACCACTACGCGCGGTTCGCGCTGGGGCGGACGCTCCAGCGGCAGAGCCGGTTGCCGGAGGCGCTGGCGCAGCTGCGGATGGCGGCGGCGATGAACCCGTCGCCGGAGTACCAGGAGGCGCTGGGCGAGGTCAGCGCGAGGCTGGCGGTCGAGCGGGACCGGTGAGCCGCCTCAGCCGCCGGTGCCGGCCCTGGCGTAGGCGTCGGCCCCGCTGAAGACCTCCTGGCCGTACTCGGTCGAGTTGTTGTAGGCCAGCACGGCGGCCCACCAGCCGGCGCCCGTGCCCAGGTCGCGGCCGCCCGAGCAGAGGTAGCGCGCGGCGGCGAGGGCGGCGTCGTCGATGTCCTGCGGGTCCGGCGGCGCGCCGTCGCCGTTCGCGCGGACCGCGTACCGGGCCCACGTGGTGGGGATGAACTGCATCGGGCCGACCGCGCGGTCCCAGCGCGTGTCGCCGTCCAGGGTGCCGCCGTCGCTGTCGGCGATGGCCCGGACGCCCGGCGAGCCGTCGAGCGGGATGCCGATGATCGGGCGCGACGGCCGGCCGTCCTCGCCCAGGCGCAGGCCGCCGATGGTGCCGTGGTGCGACTCGATGCGGCCGATGCCGGCCAGCGTCGCCCACGAGATGCGGCACGACGGGTTCTGCGTCCGCATCACCAGGTCCGCGACGGCGTACGCGCGCAGCGCCCGCTCCGGGATGTCGGTCTTCTCCGACAGCGCGGCGGCCCACTGGTTCAGCGGCTCCACCGCCTCGGTCGCGCCGGGTGACGCCTGAGGTTCACCCGAAGGGGGGACATCACCACCCGATCCGGGCGCGGCGGAACCGGGCTCGACGTCCTGGAACGGCACCGGGAACGGCGGGTCGGCGGCGCTCCCCGGCCCCGACCTGTTGAACGTGCCCAGGGCCCAGGCGCCGGCGGCCACGAAGGCCAGCAAGAGCGCTACCAGCGCCAAGCGCCCGACGAGGTTGCCGACACGGCCGCGCACCGGGGGGCGCGGCTCCTCGGTCTTCGACGGCGGCGGGACGACCACGACCCCAGGCTACGTGCTCTTGTCCAGTGCCCCGGGGTCTCTTCGCGAACGACCTCGTGTTCTCGAACGGGTGACGGGGGCGGCGGGGGTGGTCAGGGCGCGGCGGCACCGGGCCCGGCGGCCGGCGCGACGGCTCCGGGCACGACGGCTCCGGGCGCGGGCGGCGCGGTCGTGTCGGGCACGGTCGTCGCGGTCTCGGTGGGGACGGTCGGGACGGTCGTCGTGGTCGTGACCGGTGCCGTGGTGCCGGGTTCGGACGGCGCGGTCGTGATCCCCGCCGTGCTGGGAGGGGCGGCGGTCGGGTCGTCCGGCGTCGGCCTCGACCTGGTGGGCCACCCGGTCGACACCCGGGCGGGCGGCGGGGACGGCGCCGGCGACGACCGGGACGGCTCACCCGGCGACGACCCGTCCGGCACGAGCACGGGCGGGGCGGGCGGGTGACCGGACGGCACCCTGCCGGGCTGGAGTTCGCGGTGGCCCGCCGAGCCGGGCCGGATCGCGCTCGCACTCGCGCTCACGTGGGGTTCCGGCGTGCCGGGCAGCGCGGTGGTCCGCGCGCTCACGGGGGTCTGCCCGGTTACCGGCGCGGCGCCACCGGTCCCGGAGTCCCCCGGCGGCTCGGGCCGCGTGAGGAGCAGCACCAAGGCCGCCAACCCGCCCACCGCGACCAGCGGCGCCGGCACGGCCGCCGAGAAGCACCCGCGCCCGCCGCGCGGCACCAACCGATGGCTCAACCGAACCCAATCCCCGACCCGTTCCCTGGCGCTGTCCATTGATCGGGTTCGGGCTGCGGACCGCAAACACCCCCGTGTCACACGCCTGGGTGGACTCGATCGGGTAAGGCCTCGGCCCAGCCCGACTGACGCGGGTGAAGGAGGTTCAACCCAGCGTCGGCGAAGCGGGGCGGACGACCCGACCCGGCGTCGACAGGACGGGCGGGACCGGACCCGGCCCGCCACCGGCGGACCGGCACCGCAAGGGCCTCACCAGGCCAGCCCAGCCACCTCAGCCCAGCGGGGGCAGCTCGGGCGGGGTGGCGGCCGGGCGGGCTTCCAGCGCCTCCAGCGCCAGCCGCACCGCCGTGTCGAGCTGCGGGTCGCGCCCGGCCACCCGGTCCTGCGGCGTCACCACCACCTCGACGTCCGGGTCGACGCCGTGGTTCTCCACGCCCCACCCCGGCCCGGCGAACCACGTCGCGTACCTGGGCTGGGTCACCAGCGTCCCGTCCACCAGCGTGTACCGCATGTCGATGCCGATCACCCCGCCCCACGTGCGGGTGCCGACCACCGGCCCGATCCCCATCTCCTTGATCGCCACGTTCACGATGTCGCCGTCCGACCCCGCGAACTCGTCCGCGATCGCCACCACCGGCCCGCGCGGCGCGTCGTTCGGGTAGCTGTCGGCGGTGGTGTACCCGCGCGCCACCGACCAGCCGATGATCCGCCGCCCGAGCTTCTCGACGACCAGCTCGGAGGTGTGCCCGCCGCCGTTCTCGCGGACGTCCAGCACCACCGCCTCGCGCGCCAGCTCCACCCTCAGGTCGCGGTGCAGCTGCGCCCAACCGGCACCCGTCATGTCCGGCACGTGCAGGTACCCGACCCGCCCGTCGGACAGCTCGTGCACGCGCGCCCGCCGGTCGGCCACCCACGCGTGGTAGCGCAGCGGCTCGTCGTCGGACAGCGGCACCACCACGACGCGCCTCGGCTCGCCGCCGCCACCGGGCCGCACGGTCAGCTCCACCGGCTTGCCCGCCGCGCCCACCAGCAGCGGCGCGGGGCCGGTCACCGGGTCCACCTGCCGCCCGTCCACGGCCACGATCGCGTCACCGGCGCGCACCGCCACCCCTGGCGCGGCCAGCGGCGAGCGCGCCGCCGGGTCCGACGTCTCGCCCGGGATCACCCGCACGACCCGCCACGCGCCCTGCTCGTCCCGCTCCAGGTCCGCTCCGAGCAGGCCGACGGCACGGCCGCGAGAACCACCCGAAGGAATGACGTAGGCGTGGGACGTGCCCAGCTCGCCCTGCACCTCCCACAGCAGGTCGACCAGGTCGCCGTAGCTGCCCAGCCGGTCCACCAGCGGCCGGTAGCGCTCCAGCACGCCCGCCCAGTCCACGCCGCCCATGTCGGTGCGCCAGAAGTGGTCGCGCATGAGCCGCCCGGCCTCGGCGTACGCCTGCCGCCACTCGGCCGCCCGGTCCACCACCACCCGCACGCGGGACAGGTCGACGTCCACCGAGTCGCCGTCGTCCGAGTCGACCTTGCGGTCGGTCGGCACGACCCGCAGCTCGTCGCCGTCCTGCACGACCATCCGCTGCCCGTCGCCGGTCACCTCGAACGCGTCGACGCCGTCCACCAGCGCCTCCGTGCGCGACTTGGCCAGGTCGAACCGCTCCAGCACGGCGCGCGGCGGCCGGGCGCCCGGGGTGGCCAGGTTGTCGCCCAGCACCCCGCGCAGCGGCGAGCGCAGCCACAGCAGGCCGCCCTTGGCGGCGGTGAGGCCGGCGTAGCGGGCGGCGGGCACGGGCACCGCCACCACCCGGTCGGCCAGGCCCTCCAGGTCGACCACGGTGATCGGGTTCTCGTCGTCCTTGTCCTTGTCCTTGTCGGACGGGTCGTCGCCGACCGGGCGGCCCAGGCGCAGCGGGTCGAACGGCGACGGCGTGGTCGCCGCGAGCGGCACCAGGTAGGGGCGGCAGCCGGTGGGGAACGACAGGTCGAACACGTGCGCGTCGTACACCGGGTCGAAGCTGCGCACGGACAGGAAGGCCAGGTAGCGGCCGTCCTCGGTGAACGAGGGCGAGAAGTCGGAGAACCGCAGCGGGGTCACGTCCACCACGGACAGGTCGGTGGTGTTGGTCATCCGGATGTGCTGGAGGGGGCGCGGGCCGGGGTGCGACCAGGCCAGCCAGTTCGAGTCCGGGGAGAACGCCAGGTCGCTGACGTGCGGGTTCGCGCCCTTGAGGACTTCGCGCACCTCGCCGGACTCGACGTCGACCAGCAGCAGCCTGCCGTCGTGGGTGGCGACCGCGAGCCGGCGGCCGTTCGGCGACACGGCCAGCTCCAGCACGCGGCCGAGCTTGCCGACGGCCACCCGGCGCGGCTCGTTGCCCGGCTCGACGCCGCCCGCCGGGGAGAACTCCAGGCCCTCCTCGCCGTCGGCGTCGGTCACCCACACCACGCCGTCGCCGACCACGCGCGGCAGGCGCGCCCGCACGCCCGGCTGCTCGGCCAGCGCCCGCACCGGGCCGTCCCGGTGCGTCACCCAGTGCACGGTGCCGCGCACCTCGACCACGCTCGCCCGGCCGGTCTTGTCCGGGTGGAAGTCGTCGGGGTGCGGGGTGACGTGGCGGGGGCGGCGGGCGGTGCGCGGGCCGCCGAGGGAGATCTCCAGCCTGCGGGGCGTCGCGCCGTCGAGGTCGTCGAGGAGCCACAGCTCGCCCGCGTGCTGCCAGACGACGCGCCTGCCGTCGGTGGTGGCGACGCGCGCGTAGAACTCCTGCTCGGTGTGGCGGCGCAGGTCCTCCCCCGCGGGGGTGACGGAGTAGAGGCTGCCGACGCCCTCGTGGTCGGACAGGAACGCGATCCGGTCGCCG
Source organism: Actinosynnema sp. NPDC059797 (assembly GCF_042732085.1). Taxonomy (NCBI): domain Bacteria; kingdom Bacillati; phylum Actinomycetota; class Actinomycetes; order Pseudonocardiales; family Pseudonocardiaceae; genus Actinosynnema; species Actinosynnema sp. NPDC059797. The sequence continues at coordinate 47,608 of NZ_JBHWIE010000030.1, read as the reverse complement.
ACCCACAGCGGCGAGGTCAGCGAGGAGGTCAGCTCGGGCAGGATGCGCGTGAACTCGCCGTCGCCGGTGCGGTCCACCCACAGCTTGCCCGCCGCGCCGCCCCGGTAGCGCTTCCACCAGGCGGGGTCGCGGCCGTAGACGGAGGTGACGACGACCTGGCGGTCCGGGCCGAACGAGACGTCGTCGACCCAGCCGAACGGCAGCCGGCGCGGCGGCCCGCCGTCGACGGGCAGGGCGTGGGCCCACTGCCGGTTCGACGTGGCCTGGCCGGCGGAGGTGACCGCGACGACCTCGCCGTCCGCGGTCCACCCGCGCACGCCGGTGGACCAGGAGCCCCAGTAGGTCAGCCGGGTGGACTCCCCGCCTTCGACGGGCGCGAGGTGGACCTCCGGCGCGCCGTCGCGCCTGCTGGTCCACGCCAGCTTCGTGCCGGTCGGGTCGAAGCGCGGGGAGGACACCGGCGCCTGGTCGGCGGTCACCCGCCAGGCCCGGCCACCGTCGATCGGCGCGAGCCACACGTCGTTCTCGGCCACGAACGTGACGAGGTCGCCGTGCGGGTGGGGGAAGCGGAGGTAGGCGGGTTCGCTCACCCCCTCGACGTTAGCGCCCCGATGATCCCCACCCCTCCCACCCCGCGTGTCATGCCCCCAGCCCTCGCGAGTCATGCGCCCAGCCCCCGCGAGTCGTACGTTCAGACCTCGCGAGTCGTACGTTCGGGACTCGACCGAGGGACGAACTCGGTGGCCCGAGCGCATGACACGATGGGTCTGAGTGCATGACACGCGCGGTCTGAACGCATGACTCGCCGGGGCTGGACGTACGACACGCCGGGGCTGGACGTACGACTCGCGGGTCAGGTTGGCCAGTGGGTGCGCCAGTCGGTGGGGGTCAGGGTGGTGAGGCCGGCGGTGCGGGCCGAGCGTTCGGCGGCGCGCACGTTGGCGGCGAAGGTGCGGGCGACCGCGCGCAGCTCGGTTTCCGGGTCCTCGCCGGCCAGCTTGGCCAGGGCGGCCACGGCGAACAGGGTGCTGCCGGTGTCGTCGCCGGTCGGGAGCAGGTCGGCCGGGAGGCCGGCGCGGGCCGCGCGCTGGACCAGCTTGGCGGCCAGGGCCACGGCGGGCTGGGTGGTGGCCACGCCGTCCAGGCTGGACGTGCGCTGCTTCTCCGCCTGCTTGAGCTCCTCCCAGCGGCGCTGCTGGGTGCCGGCGTCGCGCACGGTCGGGTCGCCGCCGTCGGAGAACACGTGCGGGTGCCGGCCGACCAGCTTGGTCACCAGGTCCGCCGCCACCTCGTCGATGCCGAAGGGCGCGGAGGGGTCCTCGGCCGCGATCCGGGCGTGGAAGAGCACCTGGAGCAGCACGTCGCCCAGCTCCTCGCGCAGGGCCGCGCGGTCGCCGTCCTCGATGGCCTCCAGCAGCTCGTAGGTCTCCTCGACCAGGTACTGCCGCAGCGACTCGTGGTCCTGCTCCGCGTCCCACGGGCAGCCGCCCGGCGAGCGCAGCCGGTCCATCACCGCCACCGCGTCCAGCAGCGGCGCGCCGGGGGTGCGGACCACCGGGGAACCGGCCGAGACCAGCGCGCGGGCGGCAGGCTCGGAGAGGTCGGTGGTCAGCAGGACCACGTCGGGCGTGAGGGGCGCGGACGCGGGGGGCACGGACCCGGGGGGCACGGACCCGGGGGGCTCGGGCGGGAGCGGTGTCGCGCCCCAGGTCTCCGGGTCCACGCCCTTCCCCGCGTACACCGCCGCCGCGCCCCGCAGTGCGGGCAGCGCGGCGGCGGGCAGGACGTGGGCGTCCCCGACGAGGACGACCGTCACGAGTCGGTCTGGCGGACCGCGGCCTGGTAGCCGGACAGCTCGCCCTCCGACGGGGCCAGGGAGATCGCGGTCGAGTCCCACACGCCGTAGCGCGGGTTGATCTCGATGTCCGGGTTGCCGGCCAGCGTCTGCACCAGGCGCAGGCCGATCTGCTCCAGCAGCTGCGGCGTGAGCTGCTCGGTGGACGACTCGCCGGACACCCGCACGTCGGTCTTGCGGTCGGTGATGTGCGCGACGATCCACTGGGCGCTGCCCGGGTCCGGCGCGAACGCCACGACGGTGCCCGGCTCGACGCCGAACAGCGGCGACTGCACCGACTGCGGCGACTCGGCGGAGCGCACCACCTGGCCGCGCCTGCCCAGCGCCTGGCCCTGCTGGCTGCGCGGCGCGTCCTCGACGAACTCGGCCATCCGCGACGGGTCCGCCGCGACCTGCTTGGCCTTCTCGATCGCGTCGGTGTTGTCCTCGGCGAAGAAGTAGTCGAACGTGACCTCCATCCGGTCCACGTACTTGCGCGCCAGCTCCACCAGCAGCAACTGGTCCTTGGCGCGCTCCCGGAAGGTCGCCGCGTCGTACACGGTGTTCTGCGAGGCCAGTTCCGCGCCGCCCGCCTGCTCGACGGACTCGGTCACGTCCTCCTCGGACACCGTCACGCCCTCGCGCCGCGCCGCCAGCTCGATCAGCTGGTGCTGCACGCCGAGCGTGACCAGCTGACGGGAGACCTGGTCGAGCTTGCGCTGGTCGTGCAGCTTCCGGGCCTCGGGCTCCTTCTGGAGCACGACGTCCAGCCGCTGCTGCACGGTGTTCAGCGGCAGCGCGGTGTCGCCGACGATCGCGGCCGAGCCGACCTGGGCGGGCCCGGTGCCGCAGCCCGCCACGAGCAGTGCGACGGCCGCGCCGATCAGGGTGAAGCGCCTCTGCACAGTCCTCACGACCGGTACTTTCTCACGAGCGGGATGAAGCCCCCGTGACGGGGCTCACCACCAGGGAACCCAGGAAGTGGGCGCACCAGTCCAGCAGCTCCTGGTCGCGCAACTGGGGCGCGCCCATCCGGCCGCCCGCCGCTCCCTCCGTCGGCCTAGGCACGCTGACCGAGGAGGTGGCCTGCTTGTAGACCGCCTTGGGGTATAGACGCCGCAGCCGCACCAATTGGCTGTCCTTGAGGTCGAGCGGCGCGAACCGGACGTTCTGCCCCATCAGGACCACCTCGGTCACGCCGTGCTCGCGGCACCTCTGCCGGAACCGCGCCACGGCCAACAGCCGCTCCACGGGCAGCGGCGGCGCGCCGTAGCGGTCCTTCAGCTCGTCCCACACGGCCTGGAGCGCCGCCTCGTCGCCCGCCGCCGCGATCTTGCGGTACGCCTCCAGCCGCAGCCGCTCGCCCGGCACGTAGTCGTGCGGGATGTGCGCGTCGACCGGCAGGTCCACCCGGACCTCGGCCAGCTCCTCCTCGCCGTCCGCGCCCGCGCCGGCGTGCCGCCGGAACGCCTCCACGGCCTCGCCGACCAGCCGCACGTACAGGTCGAAGCCGACGCCCGCGATGTGCCCGGACTGCTCGGCGCCGAGGATGTTGCCCGCGCCGCGGATCTCCAGGTCCTTCATGGCCACGGCCATGCCCGCGCCCAGCTCGGTGTTCTGCGCGATGGTGGCCAGCCGGTCGTGCGCGGTCTCGGTGAGCGGCGCCTCCGGCGGGTACAGGAAGTAGGCGTAGCCGCGTTCCCGGCCGCGGCCGACGCGCCCGCGCAGCTGGTGCAGCTGGGAGAGGCCGAGCATGTCGCCGCGCTCCACGATCAGCGTGTTGGCGTTGGAGATGTCCAGGCCGGTCTCGACGATCGTGGTGCACACGAGCACGTCGTACTCGTTCTCCCAGAAGCCCTGGATGATCTTCTCCAGCTTGTCCTCGTTCATCTGGCCGTGCGCGGTGATGACGCGGGCCTCGGGGACCAGCTCGCGGATGCGGCGGGCGGCCTTCTCGATCGACGACACGCGGTTGTGCACGTAGAACACCTGGCCGTCGCGCAGCAGCTCGCGGCGGATCGCCGCGCCGACCTGCTTGTCGTCGTACGGGCCGACGTAGGTCAGGATCGGGTGCCGCTCCTCGGGCGGGGTGAGGATGGTGGACATCTCGCGGATGCCCGCCAGCGACATCTCCAGCGTCCGCGGGATCGGGGTCGCGGACATCGTGAGCACGTCCACGTGCGTGCGCAGCGCCTTGATGTGCTCCTTGTGCTCGACGCCGAACCGCTGCTCCTCGTCCACGACGACCAGGCCGAGGTCCTTGTAGCGCAGGCCCTTCTGGAGCAGCCGGTGCGTGCCGATGACGATGTCCACCTCGCCGTCGGCCAGGCCCGCGACGGTCTGCTCGGCCTCGGTCGGGTCGGTGAACCGGGACAGGCCCTTGATGTTCACCGGGAACGCGCGCATCCGCTCGGTGAAGGTGTTCAGGTGCTGCTGGGCGAGCAGCGTGGTCGGCACGAGCACCACGACCTGCTTGCCGTCCTGCACCGCCTTGAACGCCGCCCGCACCGCGATCTCGGTCTTGCCGTAGCCGACGTCGCCGCAGATCACCCGGTCCATCGGGACGCCGCGCTCCATGTCGGACTTGACCTCGTCGATCGCGGCCATCTGGTCGACGGTCTCGGTGAACGGGAACGCGTCCTCCAGCTCCCGCTGCCACGGCGTGTCGGGGCCGAACGCGTGGCCGGGCGCGGACTGGCGGGCCGCGTAGAGCTGCACCAGCTCGGCCGCGATCTGCTTGACCGCCTTGCGGGCCTTGGCCTTGGTGTTCTTCCAGTCGCTGCCGCCGAGCCGGTTGAGCGTGGGCAGCTCGCCGCCGACGTAGCGGGACACCTCGTCGAGCTGGTCGGTGGGCACGAACAGCCGGTCGCCGGGCTGGCCGCGCTTGGACGAGGCGTACTCCAGCACCAGGTACTCGCGGGTGGCGCCGGCGACGGTCCGCTGCACCATCTCCACGTACTTGCCGATGCCGTGCTGCTCGTGCACCACGAAGTCGCCGGGCTTGAGCGCCAGCGGGTCGACGGCGTTGCGGCGGCGCGACGGCATGCGGCGCATGTCCTTGGTGGACGTGCCGCCGCGCCCGCCGGTCAGGTCGGTCTCGGTGAGCACGACCAGGGCCAGCTCGGGCAGCGCGAACCCGTCCTCCAGCGCGCCCCGGACCACGGTGACCGCGCCGGGGGCGGGCGCCTCGGTGAGCGCGTCGACGCAGGTCGCGTTGACCTCGGCGTCGCGCAGCTGCTCGGTGGCGCGGTGGGCGGTGCCCGCGCCGGGCACGACGAGCACGGCCGTGCCGCCGGCCGCGGTGTGGGCCCGCAGGTCGGTGAACGCGCGGTCGACGTCGCCCTGGTAGGCCTCGACGTGCTTCAGCTCCAGCCGCAGCACGTCGGTGCCCTCGGTGGTGAGCTGGCTGAGGGTCCACCACGGCCGCCCGGCGGCGCGCGCGGCCGTCGCGACCTCGGCCAGGTCGCGGTAGGCCGACGCGCCCAGGTCGATCGGGGCCTTGCCGCCGCCGGCCGCGGCCATCCACGAGGCCTCCAGGAACTCCTGGCCGGTGCGCACCAGGTCGTGGGCGCGGGCGCGGATCTTCTCCGGGTCGTTGAGCACCACGTGCGTGCCCTCGGGCGCCACGTCGGTGAGGAGCTGGAGCGCGCCCTCGCACAGCGCCGGGATCAGGGCCTCCATGCCCTCCGACGGGATGCCGTTGGCCAGCTTCTCCAGCATCTCGTGCAGCTGGGCGTCGGCCTCGTGCTCGGCGGCGAGCGCGGCGGCCCGCTCCCGGACCTGGTCGGTGAGCAGCAGCTCGCGGCACGGCGGCGCGGTGAAGGCCCGCACCTCCTGCGGCAGCGAGCGCTGGTCGGCGACGGAGAACGGGCGGATCTCGCTGACCTCGTCGCCCCAGAACTCCACGCGCAGCGGGTGCTCGGCGGTCGGCGGGAACACGTCCAGGATGCCGCCGCGCACGGCGAACTCGCCGCGCTTCTCGACCATGTCCACGCGCGTGTAGGCGAGGCCGGCCAGGTCGACGAGGAGCTGCTCGAAGTCGTGCTCGGAGCCGACCTCCAGGTCGACGGGCGCCAGCTCGCCCAGGCCGGGCGCCATGGGCTGGATCAGGCTGCGGACCGTGGTGACCACGACCCGCAGCGGGTTGTCGCCGGGGTGGGAGAGCCTGCGCAGCACCTGGAGGCGGGCGCCCACGGTGTCGGCGCGCGGTGACAGGCGCTCGTGCGGCAGCGTCTCCCAGGACGGGAACAGCGCCACCTGCTCGGGCCCGATCAGGTCGCACAGGACGGCGCGCAGCTCGTCGGCCTCGCGGCCGGTGGCGGTCACGGCCAGCACGGGCGCGCTGCCCGCCAGGGCCGCGGCGACCAGCGGCCGGGCCGCGGGCGGGCCCTCCAGCTCCAGTTCTGGCACGCCGACGGAGTCGGTGAGGGCGCGCAGCGCCTTGTCGGGCAGGACGGCGGTCAGCAGGCCGGACAGCGGACCGGGCTGGGGCATCGGGGTGGCTCCTGCGGGAGGTGCTGGACAGACCCCTGCCCGGGACCTGGGGAAGCCGCCGCGGGAGGGGTTCTCTGCGCACCAGCCTACGTGCACCGAGAAGGGGCCGCCCGCGGATTAACGGGTTGACCGCCCGGTCACGCTGGGGGCGTGGAGCACGAGATCAGGGCCGACTACGACGATCGGCACATCACCGTCTACCAGGCGTATTCACCGGCGATCGCCGAACCCGCGCTGGCCGCGGGCCGGTTCGTGCCGCCGTTCAAGCCGGGGCGGATGACCTGGGTGAAGCCCTCGTTCCTGTGGATGATGTACCGCTGCGGGTGGGGCTCGAAGCCGGACCAGGAGCGGGTGCTGGCGATCAGGATCACCCGAACGGGTTTCGACTGGGCGGTGCGCAACGCCGTGCCGAGCCACGAGGTGGGCCGGGGTAAACCGGACGTCCGCGTGCAGTGGGACCCGGGGCGCGACCTGCGCCTGAACGCCCTGCCGCACCGCTCGCTCCAGCTGGGCCTGGCGGGCGGGGCGTCGCGGCGGTACGTCGAGGAGTGGGCGGTCGGCATCACCGACGTGACGCCGCTCGCCCACGAGGTCCGCGACCTGGTGCGGGCGGGCGACCTGGGCGCGGCGCGCGCCCGGCTGCCCGTCGAGCGGCCCTACCCCGCGAGCGCCTGACCGGGGCCGACGCGGTCGCCCGGCGCCTGGCAGACGTGGGCGCAGACGGTGGGCGCAGACGGTGGGCGCAGACGGTGAGCACACAGCCGGCCCGTCATGATGGGCGACATGCGCCGAGTCGTCGGGTTTGCCGCTGTCGCGCTGTTGGCCGGGTGCACGTCGCAGGACGCGGGTGGCAGCGCGCCCTCGACCACCGCGCCCGGGGGCCTCTCGGTCGAGGTCGTCGCGTCCGGCCTGGAGCACCCCTGGGACGTGGGCTTCCTGCCCGACGGGCGGATGCTCGTCCCCCAGCGCCCCGGCCGGATCGCCCTGGTCGAGGGCGGGCGGGTCACCGACGTCGAGGCCGACCTCGGCGACGTGGCGGCTCGCGGCGAGGGCGGGCTGATGAGCCTCGTCGTGCACCCCGACTTCGAGACCTCGGGGAAGTTCACCACCTGCTCCAACACCGAGCAGGACGTGCGGCTGGTGACCTGGGTCCTCGACGGCGCGCGGGCCACGAGGGTGGCGGACCCGCTGCTGGCCGGCCTGCCGGGCAACCCCAGCGGGCGGCACTCGGGCTGCCGGATGGCGCTGGACGGCGACGGCCACCTGCTCGTCGGCACCGGCGACACCGCCCGCGGCGACGTCCCGCAGGACCGGGGCAGCCTCGGCGGCAAGGTGCTGCGGATCGACCTCGGCACCGGCGAGGGCGTGCCCGGCAACCCGTTCGGCGACCGGGTCTACACCTACGGCCACCGCAACGTCCAGGGCGTGGCCGTGCGCGAGGACGGGATGGTCTTCACCGCCGAGCACGGCCCCGGCACCGACGACGAGGTCAACGTGCTCCGGGCGGGCGGCAACTACGGCTGGGACCCGTCCCGCGGCGGCACGGCCGACGGCTACGACGAGGGCGTGCCGATGACCGACCTGGAGCGGTTCCCGGACGCGGTGCCCGCGGTGTGGTCGTCCGGGCAGCCGACCGAGGCGATCTGCGACGCCGCCTTCCTGCGCGGCGAGCGGTGGGGCGACCTGGAGGGCGTGCTCGCGGTGACCGCGCTCAAGGGCGAGAAGGTGCTGCTGTTCACCGTCACGCAGGAGGGCGGCGTGCACTCGGTGTCGATCCCGCCGGAGCTGGAGGGCGCCCACGGCCGGCTGCGCGGCGCCGAGCTCGGACCGGACGGCGCGCTGTACGTGACCACGTCCAACGGTGAGGACGACAAGGTCCTCAAGGTGACCCGCGGCTAGCGGCGGGTGCGCAGCCGGGGCTTGTGGTCCATGTGCGACAGGCCGTTCCAGGCCAGGTTGACCAGGTGCGCGGCCACCTCGTCCTTCTTGGGCTTGCGCACCTCCAGCCACCACTGGCCGGTCAGCGCCACCATGCCGACCAGGGCCTGGCTGTAGAGCGGGGCGAGCTTGCGGTCGTAGCCCTGCTGGGAGAAGTGCAGGCCCAGGATCGACTCGACCTGCGAGGCGATGTCGTTGAGCAGCGACGAGAACGTGCCGCTGGAGGAGGCGACCGGCGAGTCGCGGACCAGGATCCGGAACCCGTCCGTGGAGCCCTCGATGTAGTCGAGCAGCGCGCACGCGGCCTGTTCCAGCAGCTCACGGGGGTGCCCGCCGGACAGGGCGTTGACGATGTGGTCCATCAGCGACTGCATCTCGCGGTCGACCACGACCGCGTAGATGCCCTCCTTGCCGCCGAAGTGCTCGTAGACCACCGGCTTGGACACGCCCGCCCGGTGCGCGATCTCCTCGATCGAGGTGACCTCGAAGCCCTTCTCGGCGAACAGGGCGCGCGCCACGTCGAGCAGCTGCTCGCGCCGCTCCTTGCCGGTCATCCGCACCCGAGGCACCGGTGCGTCGTCGTCGCGCCTTCTCCCAGCCACCCAGACCACACTAAACACCCGCCCCCCGCGCCGGGCGCGAGGGGCGGGTGCCGGGAGTCACTTCTTGGCGCTGATCCGGGCCAGGCGCTGCTCCGTGGGCCAGCGCACGTTGGTCGCCCAGCCGAACTTCTCGAACAGCCAGATGGCCCGCGCGGAGATGTCGATCTGGCCGCGCTTGACGCCGTGCCGGGCGCAGGTCGGGTCGGCGTGGTGCAGGTTGTGCCACGACTCGCCGAAGCTCAGGATCGCCAGCGCCCACACGTTGGCGGAGCGGTCGCGGGCGGCGAACGGGCGGTCGCCGACCATGTGGCAGATCGAGTTGACCGACCAGGTGACGTGGTGCAGGAACGCCACCCGGACGAGGCCCGCCCAGAAGAACGCGCTCAGCGCGCCGCTCCACGACATGGTGATCAGGCCGCCGAGCACCGCGGGGGCGAGCAGGCTGATCGTGGTCCACAGCGGGAACAGCTTGTCGATGCGGACCAGGTCCTCGTCCGCCAGCAGGTCCGGCGCGAAGCGCTGCGCGTTGGTCTTGTCGCGGTCGAACAGCCAGCCCATGTGGGCGTGCCAGAAGCCCTTGGCCAGCGCGACCGGGCCGGTGCCGAACAGCCACGGCGAGTGCGGGTCGCCCTCGCGGTCGGAGAACGCGTGGTGGCGGCGGTGGTCGGCGACCCAGACGATCACCGGGCCCTGGAGCGCCATGCTGCCCGCGATCGCCAGCGCGATCTTCAGCGGGCGGCTGGCCTTGAACGAGCCGTGCGTGAAGTAGCGGTGGTAGCCGACCGTGACACCCATGCCGGCGAGGTAGTAGAAGACGACGAAGAGAGCCACGTCGACCCAGCCGAGGCCCCAGCCCCAGGCGAGCGGGACGGCCGCGAGCAGGGCCAGGAACGGCACGATGACGAACACGTAGACGCTGAACTGCTCAACGTTGCCGCGCCGTCCACCGATCAGCGGTTTCGGCCCGCGATCGGATCCGTCTTGCGCCTTGCTCTCCAGGGTGCTGGTCATACATCTACCTCTGCGGTGTCGGGACTACCTACGGAACCGTAACTTACGCCAGCGTAAGTTACGGCGACGCGATACCGCCATAGGCGGGGGGAAAGTCACGGCGTGTTCTCAGGAAGCCGGGCGTGTCGATCAAGGCACGGGCATCATGCGCTGATGGGTTCCCCGAACACGCGGGGGCGACACCTCGCCCGGCGCGTCCTGGTCACGTTGGTGGTGGTGTCCACCCTGCTCACCGCCGGTGCGCTGGGTGCGGGCTGGTACTACAGCGGCGAGCTGCTCGACCCAGCGAACGCCCGACCCGGCTACCGCGAGGAGGTCGTCTCGTCGACCGCCGGAACGGTCACGTTGCGCGAGTCCAGCGTCACAGCGCTGCCCGGGACCTGGGGTCTCGTTTGGCCGGGCGGCAGCGCGGAGGTCGGCGCGGTGACCGGGCGGTCGGGCGACGGGGTGGTGCGCGAGCTGCGGGGCGCGGCGCCGCCCGACGGCACGCGGGCGCGGCTGGACGCGGCGGTGTGGCCGACGGACCCGCGGACCGCGCGCGGCCTGGCCTACGAGGAGGTGCCGATCCGGACCGAGCTGGGCGACGCGCCCGCGTGGCTCGTGCCCGCGACCTCGTCCACCTGGGTCGTGGCGGTGCACGGCCGCGGCGGGTCGCGGGCGGAGGTCCTGCGGATCGCGCCCGTCCTGCACGACCTGGGGCTGCCCGTCCTGGCGGTGACCTACCGCAACGACGAGGGCGCGCCGCGCTCGCCCGACGGCCTCTACCACCTGGGCGACACCGAGTGGCGCGACGTGGAGGCGGCGGTGCGGTACGCGCTGGAGCACGGCGCCCGCGACGTCGTGCTCTACGGGTGGTCCATGGGCGGCGCGATCGTCGGGCAGTTCCTGGGCCGGTCCGCCGAGGCGGACGAGGTGGCCGCCGTCGTCCTGGACGCACCGGTGGTGAGCTGGTCGAGGACCCTGGAGCTCCAGTCGCGCAACCGGGGCGTGCCGGAGCGGTTCACGGCGGTCGCGGAGCTGGTCTCGGACTGGCGGGCCGACCTGGAGTTCGGCCGCTTCGACCTGGCCGGGCACCCGCCCGCGCACCGGCCGCCGACCCTGCTGTTCCACGGCGGCGCGGACGGCACCGTGCCGGTGGGCGCGTCGCGGGAGCTGGCGACCGCCGCGCCGGGCCTGGGCTGGCCGGTGCGCTACGTCGAGGTGCCCGCGGCCGAGCACACCGCGGCGTGGAACGCGGACCCGGCCGCCTACGAGCGGGTGGTGGCGGAATTCCTGGCCGAAGAGGTCGTCGGATGACCCGATCAGGTGCCGATCCGCTTGCCCGAAGGGGTCGCGCCCCTCTCGGCGACCTCGGGGCGCAAGTGCATATGCACTATCGGGAAGGCCCCTTCTTTAGCGCCTCCACCAGCGAAAACACGGTTAGTCATGATCGGGTTACCGAGGGCGTGCCGCCACTTGAGTGGTGGTGCTGACCTTCGAGGGGGACTCGTGACAACATGTCTTCGCGCGGTCGGGGCCAACCCGGCCGTTCCGCCATGGTGTAAAGGCAGCACCTCGGATTTTGGTTCCGATGGTCCAGGTTCGAATCCTGGTGGCGGAGCGAGGGTCGGGTCGGGGCGTCCGGTGTCGGCCGCCCCGCGTCTGCATGGGGGTGGAAGTCGCTGCGCGAGGAAGCGGTCGACGAGCAGGGCAACGTGGCGCCGGCGCTCCACGAGATGTCCGACGCGTGGCTGGTCGGCCGCGCGAGCGAGCTCGTGGCCGTGGCCCAGAGCAGCCACCTCTCGGACCAGCTCGACGCGGCGCACGAGGTCGACGACATCCTCGCCGAGGCCCAGGGCCGCGGCGAACCGCGGATCGTCGGCCAGCTCCTGCGCGCGGCGGCCGTGGTCCGGATAGTGACACCCGACCTGGTCAACCTGTCGGACTCCGTGCTGGACGAGATGCTGGCGCACTGCCGCCGGCACGGCCTGGTGGTGCTGGAGGCCGAGGCGCACGCGCTGCGCGGCCGCCGCTACCTGCTCGGCGGGTTCGAGGACAAGGCGCTCACCGAGGTCGCCGGCGGCCTGGCCATGCTGGAGGAGGACCTCACCCCCGACCCGGTGATGGACAAGCGCACGTGGGACCGATTGCTCGCGTCCGCGCTCCAGACCACCGGCCTCGTGCTCACCCAGCTGGGCGTCTACGAGATGGCGGACGAGGTGCTGGCCCGCGCGCACAACGCGATCCGGGACAGCGCCAACCCGCACCTGATCTACGTGCACCTGGTCAACCGGGCCCGCCTGCTCATCGGCTGGGGCCTGCGCCTGGAGCGGGTGGACAACGTGGACGAGGCCGTCGAGCGGTTCGCCACCGCGTCGGCCATCGCCACCGCCGCCGAGCTGCCGTTCCGCGAGTCGCTGCACCCCGGCAGGCGCGACCGCTCGGCCGCCGAGCAGGTGCCGGTGATCGGCGCGGCCCACGCGCTGGCCAAGCCGGGCGCGGAGCACATCTCGCGGCTGTGGTCGCTGCGCGAGCTGGCCATGTACGCGCGGGAGTTGATCATCGTCTCCATCGCGCTGGCCCGCTGCCTGGAGATGGAGGAGCTGCCGCAGCAGGCGCTCCAGGTCCTGCACGACGCCCGCGGCCGGCTGGAGCACGACACCTCCGAGCCGACCCTCATGCTGTGCCTGACCCGCGAGTTCGCCCGCATGTCCGGCCCCAAGGGCGAGCGCACCATCTCCGCCCTCCAGACCTACGCCAACGCGCTGGAGGTCGAGCTGTGGCTGATGCAGGAGGCCCGCACCGCGACCCTGCTCACCCGCCGCGACCACGAGCGGCTCACCCGGGCGCACGGCGCGATCGCCCAGCAGGCCCTCCAGGACCCGCTCACCGGCCTGCCCAACCGGCGCGCGCTCGACGACCGCCTCGGCGCGCTGATCAGCGCCCAGACCCACCCGATGGCCATCGCGCTGGTGGACCTCGACGGGTTCAAGGTGGTCAACGACAAGCACTCGCACGCCGAGGGGGACGACGTCCTGCGCGTGATTGCCAGCACACTGCGCCAGGCGCTGCGGGGCGACGACCTGGTGGCCAGGTACGGCGGTGACGAGTTCGTCGTGCTGCTGCCCGGCGCGCCCCTCCACGCCGCCGAGGCCGCCCTCGGCCGGGCCGTGGATGCCGTCGCGGACCTGCCTTCCGACCTGTCCAGGGGGGTGACGCTGTCCGTGGGGGTGATCTCCGTGCGCCCCCTCGAAGCGGCGCACTCGGCCCTCGCCCGCGCCGACTCGGCCATGTACGCCGCGAAGCGCAGAGGTGGCTGCCAGGTTGCGGCGGTGGACGGCGGACCCTCCGCCGATGCCTAGTATCAACACCTGGCGGGACCGGGTCTTTCCCGCCGCGAAGCACGCCTAGCTAGGGAGAGCGCTGATGCTTGAGGGTGTCCCCACCCCGGTCAGCACGATTGTCCTCGCGGCGGGTGAAGGCACCCGCATGCGCTCCGCCGTCCCCAAGGTCCTGCACCGCATCGCGGGCCGCTCCCTCGTGGAGCACGCGGTGCGCGCGGCCGCCGGGACCGATCCCGATCACCTGGCCGTCGTGGTCGGGCACGGCCGCGCCGCGGTCACCGAACACCTCTACTCGCTGTCCACCGCGCTGGACCGCAAGGTCACCGTCGCGGTGCAGGAGGAGCAGAAGGGCACCGGGCACGCGGTGGGCTGCGGCCTGGCCGAGCTGCCCGCCGACCTGGGCGGCACCGTCGTGGTGACCTACGGCGACACCCCCCTGCTGGACTCCGACACCCTGCGGGCGCTGCTCGCCGAGCACGGTGCGCGCGGCAACGCGGTGACCGTGCTGACCTCCGTGGTCGCCGACCCGACCGGGTACGGCCGGATCGTGCGGTCGGCCTCGGGCGAGGTGGAGGCCATCGTCGAGCAGAAGGACGCCACCGAGGAGCAGCGCGCCATCGCCGAGGTCAACTCGGGCGTGTACGCGTTCGACGCGGCCGTGCTGCGCGACGGGCTGTCCCGGCTGTCCACCGACAACGCCCAGGGCGAGCTGTACCTGACCGACGTGCTCACCATCGCCCGGTCGGACGGCAGGCGCGTGGGCGCGCTGGTCACCTCGGACCCGTGGCTGGTGGAGGGCGTGAACGACCGCGTGCAGCTCGCCCGGCTGGGCGCGGAGCTGAACCGGCGCCTGGTCGAGGCGGCGATGCGGGCCGGCGTGACCGTGGTCGACCCGGCCACCACGTGGCTCGACGCCGACGTGCGGCTCGGGCGGGACGTGCTGGTCGAGCCGGGCGTGCAGCTGCGCGCGGGCACGGTCGTCGGCGAGGGCGCGGTGATCGGCCCGGACACCACGCTGAGCGGCTGCTCGATCGGCGCGGGCGCGTCCGTGGTGCGCACGCACGGCAGCGGCGCGGACATCGGCGCGGGCGCCTCCGTCGGCCCGTTCGCCTACCTCCGGCCGGGCACCCGGCTGGGCGCGGACGGCAAGATCGGCACGTTCGTCGAGGTCAAGAACTCCGACATCGGCACCGGGTCGAAGGTCCCCCACCTGAGCTACATCGGTGACACCACCATCGGCGAGCACTCCAACATCGGCGCGGCGAGCGTCACGGTGAACTACGACGGGGTGAACAAGCACCGGACCACGATCGGGTCCCACTGCCGCACCGGCTCGGACAACATGTTCGTCGCGCCGGTCACCATCGGGGACGGCGCGTACACCGGCGCCGGGACCATCGTGCGGCGCGACGTGCCGCCGGGCGCCCTGGGCGTGTCCGGCGGTCCGCAGCGCAACCTCGACGGCTGGGTGATCTCCCGCAGGCCGGGCACGGCGGCCGCGCGGGCGGCGGAGCGCGCCCTGTCGCCCGACAATGAAGGCACAACCGATGAAGGGCGCTGACGTGAACCCCACGATGGCCGGGACACCGAAGAAGAACCTGATGCTGTTCGGGGGGCGGGCGTACCCCGAGCTGACCGAGCAGGTCGCCAAGCACCTGAACGTGTCCGTCACCCCCCAGTCGGCGTACGACTTCGCCAACGGCGAGATCTTCGTGCGCTTCGAGGAGAGCGTGCGCGGCTGCGACGCGTTCGTGATCCAGTCGCACTGCGCGCCCATCAACCAGTGGCTGATGGAGCAGCTGATCATGGTGGACGCGCTCAAGCGCGCCTCGGCCAAGCGGATCACTGTGATCATGCCCTACTACCCGTACGCGCGGCAGGACAAGAAGCACCGCGGCCGCGAGCCGATCTCCGCGCGCCTGGTCGCCGACCTGTTCAAGACCGCGGGCGCCGACCGCCTCGTCGCGGTCGACCTGCACACCGCGCAGATCCAGGGCTTCTTCGACGGCCCGGTGGACCACCTGTGGGCCATGCCGCTGCTCGCGGAGCACATCCGCGACAAGTACGCGGGCCGCGAGCTGACCGTGGTGTCGCCGGACGCGGGCCGCACCAAGCTGGCCGAGAAGTGGGCGGACACCCTGGGCGGCACGCCCATCGCGTTCATCCACAAGACCCGCGACCCGCTGCGGCCGAACGAGGTCGTGGCCAACCGCGTGGTCGGCCAGGTCAAGGACCGCCTGTGCGTGGTGATCGACGACATGATCGACACCGGCGGCACCATCACCAAGGCGGTCGAGCAGCTGCTGGACGAGGGCGCGTCCGACGTGGTCATCGCGGCCACCCACGCGGTCCTGTCCGGCCCGGCCGTGGAGCGCCTGCGCGACTGCGGCGCCCGCGAGGTGGTCTTCACCGACACCCTCCCGATCCCGGCCGAGAAGCGCTTCGACGCGATGACCGTCCTCCCGATCGCCCCCCTCCTGGCCCGGGTCATCCAGGAAGTCTTCGAAGACGGCTCCGTGACCTCCCTCTTCGACGGCAACGCCTGACCCAGCCCCCGTGGAGGACACGCCCCGCGTGTCCTCCACCCACCCCCCGCGTGTCCTCCACTCCGACATCGCGAGTCGTACGTCCAGACCCCGCGAGTCGTACGTTCCGGTCGCGCGTGTCGTACGCCCAGACCCCGCGAGTCATGCGCTCGGGTCTCGCGAGTCATGCGCTCGAACCCCGCGAGTCATGCGCTCGGGTCTCGCGAGTCATGCGTTCGAGCCCTGCGAGTCCTGCGTTCAGGACCCCTCGGGTGGGTGTTTCGTCGGTCTCAAGTGGGGGAACCAACCCCCGATTAGGCCTTGTCCGCCGGGTCTGCCTACACTGGTCGGGTTGCCTCGGCGAGGGCGAGCTCCACGCTCGGCGTGATCGACGCGGCGGTGTTGTGATGCCGCGCGTGTCCACCATCCGCGCCGCCCGCCGTCGCAGGCCGACAAGCCCCGCTTCGCCCGCCCGACGTACAAGGCCAGACCGTTAGGAGAGCCCCACCGTGTCCGAGGTCCGTCTCGCCGCAGAACAGCGCACCGAGTTCGGCAAGGGCGCCGCCCGCCGCACCCGCCGCGCCGGCAAGATCCCCGCGGTGCTCTACGGCCACGGTTCCGACCCGAAGCACCTGGCCCTGCCGGCGCTCGAGTTCGCCCGTGTCGTCCGCGAGCACGGTCACAACGCAGTTCTCACGCTGGACATCGACAACGCCAGTGAGCTCGCGCTGACCAAGACCGTCACCACGCACCCCATCAAGAACTACATCGAGCACGTCGACCTGCTGCTGGTGCAGCGGGGCGAGAAGGTCACCGTCGAGGTGCCCGTGGTCGTCACCGGCGAGCCCTCCCCGGGCACGCTGGTCACCCAGGACCTGACCACCCTCCAGGTCGAGGCCGACGCCCTGAACATCCCGGAGCAGGTCGAGCTGTCCATCGACGGCGCCGAGGCCGGCACCCAGGTGCACGCTTCCGACCTGGCGCTGCCGAAGGGCGTCACCCTGGTCACCGACGCCGAGGCCCTGGTCCTCGCGGTCGGCGCCGCGCCTACCGCGGAGCAGATGGAGGGCGGCGGCGAGAGCGCCGAGCCCACCGAGGCTCCCGAGGCCACCGAAGAAGGCTGAGCCCATCACGTCGGGCAGTTCGGACGGCACGCCTCCCCCGCCTCACGGCTGGGGTGGCGTGCCGTTCCCGTACTTCAGCCCGGCGCAGGTGCGCTCGACGCGGTTCCCGCGCAGCCGCGGCAAGGGCTACGACCCGGCGCAGGTCGACGCGTTCGTGCTGCGCATCGCCGACGCGCTGGCGGGCCGGGCCCCGCTGCGCCCCGACCAGGTGCGCGCGGCCGTGTTCACCGAGGTCCCCGGCGGGTACGACCAGCGCGCCGTCGATTCCTTCCTGGCCGCCCTGGAGCACCAGCTCCGCTCCGGCCACGTGCCGCCGACCAGCCTCCAGACCGGTGCCGCGCTGCTGGCGGTGAAGCTCCCGAGATCGTCGAACGGCTACGATCGCGGCGAGGTCGACGCGTTCCTCGGCCGGGCCGCCGCGACGTTGGACGGGCAGGGCCGGATGACCTCGATCGAGGTCCGCCACACCAGGTTCAGCACCACGTCGGGGCTCCGGCGGGGGTACCGGGTGGACGCGGTGGACGCCCTGTTGGACGAGCTTGAGCAGGAGTTGCGGTTCCGTGGCCGATGACGTGCACCTGGTCGTGGGGTTGGGCAACCCGGGTCCCAAGTACGAGGGCAACCGGCACAACGTCGGCTTCCTGGTGCTTGACGTGCTCGCCGACCGCGTGGGTGGTCGGTTCAAGGCGCACAAGGGTGGCGCGGAGGTGCTGGAGGGCCGGCTCGCCGGTCGTCGGGTCGTGCTGGCCAAGCCGCGCGGTTACATGAACACCTCCGGCGGGCCCGTGGCGGGTACCGCGAAGTTCTACAAGGTGCCGCCCGCGTCGATCATCGTGGTGCACGACGAACTGGACCTGCCGTTCGGCACGGTGCGCCTCAAGCTCGGCGGCGGCGAGAACGGCCACAACGGCCTGCGGTCGATCACGAAGTCGCTGGGCACCAAGGACTACCACCGGGTGCGCTTCGGCATCGACCGGCCGCCGGGTCGGATGGACCCGGCCGACTACGTGCTGCGCGACTTCTCGGTGGTGGAGCGCAAGGAACTGGCGTTCGAACTGGACCGCACGGCCGACGCCGTCGAGGCGCTGCTGGAGCTGGGTCTGGAAGGCGCCCAGAACAAGGTCCACTGAACTAAGTTCAACCCAGCAGGAACCGCTGAACTAAGGTCAACCACGCGAGGGCAGCTGAACTAAGTTCGACGACATGAGGACCTTGAACTAAGTTCAACCAGGGCTTGCCAGCGCTGAGTTAAGTTCAATTCAGCTGACATTGGCGCTGAACTAAGTTCAATCAAGGTGGTTCAGCGGTGGCGTAGGTCGACTTGGAGCAGGTGTGGGGATACCTCGAACCCGCCGCGCTCGTAGGCCGTTACGGCTCGTTCGCTGGAGTGCACGGTCACCCGTTCGAGGTCGAGTTCGCGCGCGACATCCAGGACCGCTTCGATCAGTCGGCCGCCGAGGCCGTTGTTGCGCTCCTCCGGTCGCACGTAGACGCACTGCACGTCCCCGGATGCTCGCTCGAACGAAGCTGCGTGGGGCACCCTCGGGATGATCGCCAGCCATGCCATGCCGACTACCCGGCCGTCGCGGAGCGCGACCGTGCACCTGTGCGTCGCCGCGTTGTCGCTCGCCCATGCCAAGAACGCGGGCACGAACTCCTCTAGCGGCACCGGTGGGGTGCCGCGGCGTTCCTGGAACCACAGCCACCGCAGCTCGGCGGCGGTGGCCACGTCCTCGGGTCGGGCGGTGCGGATCTCGATCGATGTCACCTCGCCATCCTGCCCACGCGGACCGGTGCGTGAGGCGGGCCGATGGCTGGTCCGGGGCAGGCGGCGAGCTGGTGCCCGGAGCGGACGGACAGATGCGCTTAGCAAGCGGGCAGGTGCGCCAGGCGGACAGGCAGGTGCGTGAGGCGCGCAGGCAGGTACGTGAGGCGGATAGGCGGATGCCCCAGAGCGAGCAGGCAGGTGGCCGGAGTGGACGAGTCGGGGCGCGGGGCAGACAGATGCGCGGGGCCGGCCAGCAGGTACCGCGCCTCGGGGGTCTTGCGGGGTCCTGTGAGCGGAGTCCGGTGGGCGGGGTCGGTGAGCGGACCCCGGTGTGGCAGAGCCTGTGTGCCAGGGCCCTGCGGGTCATGCCGGCCCGCAGGACCCCGTCCACCGCGCTACCGCGCTACCGCACTACCGCGCCACCTCGCCGCCACGTGCGCGAGTGCCACCCGCCGCCCTCAGCCGGTCGGTACCAGGACCGCCGCCGCCGAGCGGCGTAGCTTGCCCGAGGGCGTCTTCGGCAGGCTGCCGGGCTTGAGCACGACCACCGAGTACGGCCTCAGCCCGACCGCGTCCACCACCCGCGACCCGATCTCCTTGGTCAACGCGCGCACCGCCTCGTCGTCGCCCGCGAGCTTCGACTCGACCACCACCGCGAACCGCTCGCGCCGGGTGCCCGCGTCCAGCCGCACCGCCACCGCGTTGCCCGCGCGCACGCCCTCGACCGAGGTGGCGGCCCGCTCGATGTCGGTGGGGTAGATGTTGCGCCCGCCCATGATGATCACGTCCTTGCGACGCCCGCAGACCACCACCTGGCCGTCGACCAGATAACCCTCGTCACCGGTGTCGAGCCAGCCCTCGGCGTCCCGGGTGGCCCGCGGGCCGTCCACGGTGAGGTAGCCCGGGGTCACCGCCTCGCCGCGCACCCGCAGCCCACCCACGCGCCGTTCGCCGAGCACCTCGCCCGCCTCGTCGACGACCCGCACCTCCAGGCCCGGCAGCGGCGGCCCGAGCAGCGGGAACGCCCGCGCGTTCGGGTGGTCGGCCGCGACCGGCACGGCGCGCTTGCCCGCCTCCAGCTCCTCGGGATCGACCACGTCCACCGCCATGCCGGTGAACACGGGCGCGAACGCCACGCCCAGCGTGGTCTCGGCCATGCCGTAGGCGCACAGGACGCACTCCGGGCGCAGGCCGAACCGCGCGCCCTCGTCGGTGAACGCCTCCACCGCGGCCGGGTCGATGGGCTCGGCCCCGTTGAGCGCGATGCGCAGCTCGGACAGGTCGTACGAGCCGTCGTCCACGCCCCGCATGCGGCGGGCGGCGATGGCGTAGGCGAAGTTCGGCGCGGCGGTGATGGTGCCGCCGTACCGGCTGATCAGGTCCGGCCACAGGGTGGGCCGGCCGAGGAAGTCGACCGGGGTGACCTTGACCAGCTCGATGCCGAACAGCATGGGCACGGTCAGGAAGCCGACCATCCCCATGTCGTGGAACAGCGGGAGCCAGGACACCATCACGTCGTGCTCGGGGTCCAGCTCGGCGGCCGTGCGCATGGCCGTGGCGTTGGACCACAGGTTGCCGTGGGTGATCCGGACGGCCTTCGGGTCCGCGGTGGAGCCGCTGGTGAGCTGGAGCAGGGCGGGCGAGTCCTCGTCGACCTCGACCGGGGCGGGCAGCGGGTCGCCGTCCAGCTCCTCGATCCTGCGGTAGGCGACGCCGTGCTCGTCCAGCACGCCCGACAGCGCGTCGAACGGCGAGCCGAGCAGCACCAGCTTCGCGCCGATCATGCCCAGCACGCGCAGGGTGTCCTCGGCCCACTCCGCCAGGTCGGTGCGGGCGGTGGGCTGGTGCAGCATGGTCGTGCTGCCGCCCGCGAGCCACACCGCCTGCACGGCCGGCGCGATGGCCGCCGGGTCGCCCGCGAGGACGGCGATCGCCTCGCCCCGCCCCACGCCGCCCGCCACCAGCGCGCCGGCCGCGCGGGACGCCCGCTCGTGCACCTCCAGCCACGTGCGGCGGACCGGCGGTCCCGGCTCCCCCGTGGTCATGCCCCTGTCCCGCCCCAAGGCGCCCGCGGCGGTCGCCACCATCGTGTCCACGAACCGGCTCATGGGCGTCAGGGTAAAGCGATCTCGGTGGGCGCATTGAGCCGATAGGGCGAAACAACGGACCCATCGGCCCGCGATACTCCCCGGTACGCCACACGAAGGAGGTAATCGGGTGACCGGGTTCGACGCGCGCCGGCACACGCCCGCACACCCGGCGCCGCTGCTGAGCGCGCGGGACCTGCGGCAGGTCGCCTTCCACCGCCCGCCTCCCGGTCAACCGGGGTACGACGAGGGCCAGGTGGACGCCTTCCTCGACCGGATCGAGGACACGCTGCTGGGCCGGGACGACGTGACCGAGCAGGACGTGCGGAGAGTCCGGTTCAGACCGTCGCGGCCCGGTTACCACGCCGCCGAGGTGGACGCGTTCATGGACCTCGTCGCGGACACCCTCGGCTCGACGCCGCAACGCCGCCAGGCCTCCGCGCCCGCCAGCGGCGCGCACGCCACGTCGACCGGGATGAGCCCCGCGCCGCGGCTGACGCCCCAGGACGTGCGCGGCGTGCGGTTCCACAAGCCCAGGCCCGGCAACCGCGGGTACCACGAGGGCGAGATCGACGCGTTCCTGGACCGGATCGAGGAGACGCTGGCGGGCCGGGACGACCTGACCGCGCCGGAGGTCCAGGAGAAGGAGTTCGGCTACGCGCCGCCGGGCATGGCCGGGTACGACGAGGACGACGTGGACACGTTCCTCGACCTGGTCGTGGTGACGCTGGAGCGCACCCCGCCCCCGCCGCCGGTCCGGCCGCGACCGGGGCCCGGCACCCGGCCGCTGACGGCGCGCGACGTGCGCACGGTGTCGTTCGGCAAACCGCCGCGCGGGCGGCGCGGCTACCTGGAGTCCCAGGTGGACAAGTTCCTGGACCGCGTCGAGAACACCCTGCTGGGCCAGGACTCCCTGACCGCGCGCGAGGTCCGCGAGGTCCGCTTCAGCCGCCCCGTGTTCGGGCGGCGCGGGTACGACGAGAACGAGGTCGACGCGTTCCTCGCGCGGGTGGAGAAGCAGCTCGGCGAGGGCCCGCCGCGACCGGCCGCGCTGCCCCCGATCACGTCGTGGAAGCAGTTGCGGCAGCTCAAGATCCCCCTGGCGGGCCCCGCGGCGCGCGGCTACCGGACGTCCCAGGTGGACCGGGTGCTGGAGGAGGTCGGCATCGCGCTGGACGGCATGGTCGGCGCGTCGTCGGAGGAGGTGGTCAAGACCAGGTTCGCCCAGTCCCTGATGACGGGCCAGGGCTACGACTGCGCGTTCGTCGACGAGCTGATGCCGCTGCTGGTGGCGGAGCTGCGGCGGCGGGGCCGGTAGTCGCGGCAACGGGGCGGGTGGTCGTGGCGGCAGGGCCGGCAGTCGCGGCGGCAGGGCCGGTGGTCGCGGCGGCGCGGTGAGCCGAACGGCCGGGCCGGCAGGACCCGCGAACGCCGGCCCGACCCAACCGCGCTGTCGGTCCCCCGTGGTTCACTCATCGGCAGGGGGCCTCCACCTCGGGGGACCCCCGCGCCGCGTCACCCCGCCGCCGCGTCACCCCGCCGCCGCCTCACTCCTCAGCCGCGCCACCCTTCAGCCGCGCCACCCTTCAGCCGCGCCACCCTTCAGCCGCGCCACCCTTCAGCCGCCTCACCCCTCCGCGGCCTCACCCCTCCGCGGCCTCCGCGGCCTCCAGCCACTGCGCCTCGACGTCCTCGGCCTCCGCCAGCACGGCCTTCAGCTCCGCGTCCAGGGCCATCAGCCGCTCGGGGTCGGTGGCCGCGTCGGCGAGCTTCGCGTGCAGGTCGGTCTCCTTCTTCTGCAACGCCTCCAGCCGCCGCTCCAGTCGGGCCAGCTCCTTGCGCGCCGCGCGCTGGTCGGCCGCCGACGACGGCGCAGCCGCCGCCGGGGACTTCTGCGCGGGAGCCGCGGCCTCCTTCTGCCGGTCCCGCCGCCGCAGGTACTCCTCGATGCCGCCGGGCAGGTCGGTCAGCCCGCCGTCGCCGAAGAGGGCCACCACCTTGTCGCACACCCGCTCCACGAGGTACCGGTCGTGGGAGATGACGACCAGCGTGCCCGGCCACGAGTCGAGCAGGTCCTCCAGCTGCTGGAGGGTGTCGATGTCCAGGTCGTTGGTCGGCTCGTCGAGCAGCAGCACGTTCGGCTCGGCCATCAGCAGCCGGCACAGCTGGAGCCGCCGCCGCTCGCCGCCGGACAGGTCGCCGACCGGGGTCCACTGCCGCTGCGACGAGAACCCGAACCGCTCGGCGAGCTGCGACGCCGACATCTCCTGCTTGCCCAGCACCACGCGCCGGGCGACCTCCTCGACCGCCTCCAGCACGCGCATCGAGCCGTCGAGGTCGTGCAGCTCCTGGCTCAGGTGGGCGAGCTTCACCGTCTGGCCCTGGATCCGGCGGCCCGTCTCCAGCGGCCGCTCGCCGGCCAGCGCCCGCAGCAGCGTGGTCTTGCCCGAGCCGTTCACGCCGACGATGCCGACCCGGTCGCCGGGCCCGATCCGCCACGTCAGGTCGCGCACCAGCACGCGGTCCGGCACGGTGAGCGTGACGTCCTCCAGCTCCAGCACCGTGCGCCCCAGGCGGCGCTTGGCGAACGCCAGCAGCTCCACCGAGTCGCGCGGCGCGGGCACGTCCGAGATCAGCGCCTCGGCCGCCTCGATCCGGTAGCGCGGCTTGGACGTGCGGGCGGGCGCGCCGCGGCGCAGCCACGCCAGCTCCTTGCGGGCCAGGTTGCGGCGCTTCTCCTCGGCCGCGTCGGCGAGGCGGGCGCGCTCGGCCCGCGCGAAGATCCAGTCGGCGTAGCCGCCCTCGTACTGCTCGACGCGGCCGTTCGAGACCTCCCACGTGCGGCTGCACACCGTGTCCAGGAACCACCGGTCGTGGGTCACCACGACGAGCGCGGTGCGGCGGGCCAGCAGGTGGTCGGCCAGCCAGCGCACGCCCTCCACGTCGAGGTGGTTGGTCGGCTCGTCGAGCACCACCAGGTCCAGGTCGCGCACCAGCGCCGCGGCCAGCGCGACCCGCCGCCGCTCGCCGCCGGACATGGTGCCCACCGGCGAGTCCAGGCCGAAGCCCGTGATGCCCAGGCCGTCGAGGATCGAGCGCACCCGCGCGTCGGCCGCCCACTCGTGCTCCGCGCCGTACCCGAGGGGGTCGAGCACGGCGTTGCGCACGGTGGAGCCCTCGGCCAGCTCGGTGCGCTGCGTCACCACGGCCATGCGCAGGTCGCGGTTGCGGCTGACGCGGCCGTCGTCCGGCTCGGCGACGCCCGCCAGCACCTCCAGCAGCGTGGTCTTGCCGCCTCCGTTGAGGCCCACCACGCCGATCCGGTCGCCCGCGCCGACGCCGAGGGACACGCCGTCGAGCAGCGGGCGCACGCCGAACGACTTGGAGACGTTCTCAAGATTGACCAGGTTGGCCACTACCAGCACCTTCGTCGAAACGGGTGGGACAAGCCGCTCAGGCGTGCACTTCCGGCGGCGTCGGCCGGGGCTCCTCGGTGCCGATCACGCGGGCGCCGTGCACCGGGCCCTGCGCGACGCGCACCGTCCGGCACACCCCCGCGCCCGCCAGCTCGGCCGCCACCCGGACCGCGGAGTCGCCGTCCGTGCACAGGAACGCGCAGGTCGGGCCGGACCCGGACACCATGCCGGCCAGCGCGCCCGCGTTCACGCCCGCCCGCAGCGTGCGCCGCAGGTTCGGCCGCAGCGACACCGCCGCCGCCTGGAGGTCGTTGCCGAGCAGCAGCGCGAGCTGCCTCGGGTCGCCGGACGCCAGGCCCTCCAGCACGGCCTCCGCCGGGCCGACGCGCGGCGGGTCGCCGTCCACGCGCAGCCGGTCCAGCTCGTCGAACACCTCGGGGGTGGACAGGCCGCGCCGGTCGAAGGCGAGCACCCAGTGGAACGTGTGCCGCGCCAGCACCGGCACGATCCGGTCGCCGCGGTCGGTGCCCAGCGCCGTGCCGCCGTAGAGGGCGAACGGGACGTCCGCGCCGATCTTGGCGGCCAGCGAGGCCAGCTCGTCCCGGGAGACCTCCAGCCGCCACAGCGACGCCAGGCCGACCAGCGTCGCGGCCGCGTCCGCGCTGCCGCCCGCCATGCCGCCCGCGACCGGGATGGACTTGCGGATCACCACCCGGACCTTCGGGTCCTCGGGGTCGCGGCCGACGTGCTGGGCCAGCACCCGCACCGCCCGCCAGGCCAGGTTGGACGCGCCGGTGGGCACCGAGTCGGCGCCCTCGCCGTGCACCTCCACACCGGGGTCCTCGGCGATGGCGACGGTGACCTCGTCGGTCAGCGACAGGGCCTGGAAGATCGTCACCAGGTCGTGGTAGCCGTCCTCGCGTTGATCGCCCACGGCCAGGTGCAGGTTGACCTTGGCCGGGACGCGGACGGTGACCGGAGGTGGGACGACTGCTAGCACGCCATGAAGCGTACGGGCGTTCCCGGGGTGCTCGCTCCCACCCACCCCTGACCTGCGACGAATGCGCCCGGGTCCTCCGCCGAAAGGAGGCGCGGAGGACCCGGGCGCGGAACTCGCCGGTGCGGGACGCATGACTCGCGGGTCCGGAACGCATGACACGCGAGGTCTGAACGCATGACACGCGAGGTCTGAACGCATGACTCGCGCGACCGGAACGTACGACTCGCCGGGCCTGGGCGTACGACTCGCGCGACCGGAGCGTACGACTCGCGGTGTCCGGGTGGAGGACACGCGCGTGTCGTCCGGTGCGGTGTTGCGTGTCGTCCGGTCGGGCACCGGGTGGGGTGCGGTGGGTCAGACGGGGAGGACGGAGCCGGAGAAGGTGGTGGTGATGTAGTCCTTGACCTGCTGGGACTGGAGCAGGGCGAGGAGGTCCTTGATCCGCTGGTCGTCCTTCAGCTCGGCGCGGGTGACCAGGCCGTTGGCGTTGGGGTTGCCCTCGGTCTTCTCCAGCGCCAGGGCGTCGTCGGCCGGCTTGAGGCCCGCGTCGATGGCGTAGTTGCCGTTGATCACGGACGCGTCGGTGTCGTCGAGCGAGCGGGGCAGCTGGGCGGCCTCCAGCACGACGAACTGCAGGTTCTTCGGGTTGTCCTCGACGTCGCGGACCGTGGCGCCCGCCTCGGCGCCGGCCTTGAGCTTGATCAGGCCGTTGGCCTGGAGGAGCTGGAGGCCGCGCGCCTCGTTGGTGGCGTCGTTCGCGACGGCCACCTTGGCGCCGTCGGGCAGGTCGGCCAGAGACTCGTGCTTGTTCGAGTACAGGCCCAGCGGTTCGAGGTGGACCGGGCCGATCCACTCCAGGGACGCGCCGCTCTCGGCCTTGAACGTGTCCAGGTACGGCACGGTCTGGAAGTAGTTGGCGTCCAGCGACCCGTCGACCAGCGCGGTGTTCGGCTGCACGTAGTCGGTGAACTCCACGACCTCGATCTTCAGGTTCTTGGAGGCGGCCAGGTTGTCGGCCACGTACTTCAGCACCTGGGCGTGCGGTACGGGGCTCACGCCGACCTTGAGCGGGGCGTTCGGGTCCGAGGCGGCACCGGTCTGGCCGCCGCTCCCGCAGCCCACCGCGGTCAGCAGCACGGCCAGCAGGGCAGCACGAATACGCATTTCGTTCCTTTTGGGATGAGGAGAGGGGTCAGACGGAGGCGTGGCGGCGCCGGTCGATGGCCCGCGCCACGCGGTTCGCGGTGAACTGGAGCGCGGTGGCGATCACCGCGAGCACGGCCACCGTGCTCCACAGGTAGCGCTCGTTGAACCGCTGGTAGCCCTCGCGCACGGCGAGGTCGCCGAGCCCGCCGCCGCCGACCACGCCGGCCATGGCCGAGTAGCCGAGCAGGGCGATGGCGGTCACGCCGATCGCGTTCACCAGCGCGGGCAGCGACTCGCGGAGCAGGACGCTGCGGACGATGCGACTCGTGGACGAACCGGTGGTGACCGCCGCCTCCACCACGGAGACGTGCACCTCGGAGAGCACGTTCTGGACCAGCCTGCCGACGAACGGGATGGCGCCGACGGCCAGCGGCACGATGGCCGCCGTCGGTCCGATGGTGGTGCTGAGCAGCAGCCTGGTCAGCGAGGTGAGCACCACCAGCAGGACCAGGAAGGGCATGGAGCGACCGAGGTCCACGACGAACCCGAGCACCTTGTGCAGCAGCGGGCGGGGCTTCAGCCCACCGGGAGCGGTGAGCTGGAGCCAGATTCCCACGGGGGTGCCGAGCAGGACCGCGATCAGGGTGGAGACGCCCACCATGTACAACGTCTCGCCGGTGGCGAGGAGCACCTCGTCGAACACGGTGGACCAGGGTGTTGCAGACCTCACGCAGCGACTCCCTGCGGACCCGCGAGGGTGCGCCGCACCGAGCCGCCCGCCTCCGAGATCCACTCCAGCGCCGAGTCCGAGCGCTCGCCCTTGAGGCCGACGCGGAACCGCGCGACCGGGGTCTCGCCCAGCCTGGTCAGGCCGCCGCCCAGCAGGTTCAGCTCGACGCCGAACCGGTTGGTCGCCTCGGGCAGCAGCGCGCCGACCGCGGCGAAGCCGACGAGCACGACGTCCGCGACCCGGTCGAAGGCGCTGTCGACCGCCGGGTTCTGGTCCACGGCGGGCAGCAGCGAGGAGGCCGTGCGGCTCTCGGCGTCGGACACGAGGTCGAGGACCTTGCCGTGCTCCACGACGCGACCGCCGTCGAGGACCGCGACGTCGTCGCAGATCCGGCGGACCACGCCCATGTCGTGGGTGACCACGAGCACCGTCACGCCCAGCTCGGCGCGGGCCCGGTCCAGCACGGTGAGCACCGAGCCGGTGGTGTCCGGGTCCAGCGCGGAGGTCGGCTCGTCGGCCAGCAGCACCGAGGGCTGCGCGGCGAGCGCGCGGGCGACCGCGATGCGCTGGCGCTGGCCGCCGGAGAGCTGGTCGGGGTAGCTGTTGGCCTTGTCGGTCAGGCCCACCAGGTCCAGCAGCTCGGCGACGCGCGTGCGGCGCTGCGGCCCGGCGACGCCGGCGGCCTCCAGCGGCAGCGCGACGTTGCCCGCGGCGGTGCGCTGGCGCAGCAGGGAGTCGCCCTGGGGCACGACGCCGATGCGCCGGCGGGCGGCGCGCAGCGCGGTGCCGTCGAGGGAGACCAGGTCGGTGCCGTCGACGCGGATCGCACCGCTGTCGGGGCGCTCCAGGAGCGCGACGCACCGGGCGAGGGTGGACTTGCCGGCGCCGCTCGGGCCGACCACGCCGAGCACGGTGCCGGCGGCGACGTCCAGGTTCACGCCGTCCAGGGCGCGGACCTGCCCGGTACTGCCGGGGAAGGACTTGGTGAGGTTCTCGACAGTGATCACGTTTTCACTCCACGACTGCGTGCGGCGGCGCACGCTCATGGCGTGCGCGACCGGAGGCTGCGGCTGGCAGGCGCGCCCGGGTGGTCAGGGCGCGGAGGTGAAGAAGGAGGACGACTGGTGGGTCAGCTCGTCAGCTGCGACAGCCGGACACCGTGCGACGGCCGTGGTCGACGACTCGCCGGCGCGTGAGCATTCGCATCCTGGGCACGTGATCCTCCATCGTTCCTGGCTGAAGCACCTGCCCCCAGGTGGGGTGGTTGCTGCGGCGTCGTGGAGCCAGGTCTCTCGGCCGCTCGGGATGGCACGTCGAGTACACCTGACAGACCCCGTTCGACGCAAGCCTGTAACGGAACCGTCCGGCAAATCACACTGATGGCCGAAAGATCGATGTTTAAAGGGCCTAGGAAACTTCGACTATCCGGATAAAGTCTCTGATACCGAGCTTTTCACCGCGCGTGCTCGGGTCGACACCCGCCGCCAGCAGCAGCCGCTCGGCCTCGGCGGCCGAACCCGCCCACCCGGCCAGCGCGCCGCGCAGCGTCTTCCGCCGTTGCGCGAAAGCCGCGTCCACCAACGAGAAGAGCTTCTTCCGGTCCACAGTGGACAGGAGTTCGTGGCGCTCGAACGCGACCAGCGCGGAGTCCACGTTGGGCACCGGCCAGAACACGGAGCGCGACACCGGGCCCGCCCGGCGGGCGTCGGCGTACCAGGCCAGCTTCACGCTCGGCACGCCGTAGACCTTGCTGCCGGGACCGGCGGCCATCCGGTCGGCCACCTCCGACTGCACCATCACCAGCCCGGTGCGCAGCGACGGCAGCTCGGCCAGCAGGTGCAGCACCACCGGCACCGCCACGTTGTAGGGCAGGTTGGCCACCAGCGCGGTCGGCGCGAGCGGCAGGCTCCCGGCGGTGACGCGCATCGCGTCCTCGTGGACGACGGTGAGCCGGTCGGCCAGGTCGGGCGCGCGCTCGGCCACGGTGTCCGGCAGGCGACCCGCCAGCACGCCGTCGATCTCCACCGCCACCAGCGCCCGGCACGCGGGCAGCAGGGCCAGCGTCAGGGAGCCGAGGCCCGGTCCGACCTCCAGCACGACGTCGTCCGGCCGCAGGCCGGCCGAGGCCACGATGCGCCGCACCGTGTTCGGGTCGTGCACGAAGTTCTGCCCCAGCTTCTTGGTGGGGCGCACGTCGAGGTCGGCGGCCAGCCGACGGACGTGGGGCGGGGCCGGGGGGGCGCGGGATCCCCCGCCCGCCCACGCAGAAAATACCGTGGAGCCCCCCATCATA
>NZ_JBHWIE010000030.1:0-18307 GCF_042732085.1 Actinosynnema sp. NPDC059797 | reverse complement strand
ACGGAGGTCGGCGGGGCCGAGGAGCGCGCTGCTCCCCGGCCCGGCCGACGATGAAGCTCCGGTCACGCGCCCATTCTTACGGCAGGCCCAGCTTGGCCTGGCAGCCGGGCCACGCCGAGTAGCCGCCGCGGGCGTCGCGCAGCTTGGTCGCGATGGCGATCTGCTGCTCGCGGGACGCCTGGTGCGGGTACGCGGCGTACTGGCCGCCGCCGTAGGCGTCCCAGGTGCCCTTGTTGAACTGGAGGCCGCCGTAGTAGCCGTTGCCGGTGTTGATGGCCCAGTTGCCGCCGGCCTCGCACTTGGCCAGCGAGTCCCACACCGCGCCGTCCGGCGGCAGCTTGGTGCCGACCTTGACCTTGCGCGGCTTGGGCTCCTTGGTGACCTTCGCGCCCAGCTTCTCGCGGCCGATCTCCTGGCCGTTCTTGGTGGTGACGCGGTAGGTGACGATCTGCTCGCCGGCCTCGCCCTGCTCGACGACCTGCTTCTGGCCCTTCATCAGGGTGTCGTCCTTGACCTCCTCGACGGGCGGCTGGATGGCCTCCGTCGCGTTGATCACCGAGACGCCCGTGCGGCTGATGTGGACCTCGGCGCCGTTGGTGATGCGCAGGTCCGTGGCCGTTTCGAGCTTGTCGTCGGGACCGAGGCTCAGGTTCTCGACCCGCATCAGCTCCTCGACCGTGACCGCGGTCGTCCGGAGCTGGCGCGGCGCCTCGCCGCCGTCGTAGAGGGTGATCGTCTTGAGGCTCTTGACCTCGACGGCCATGCCCGCCAGCGGGACGTCCATGCCGCGGTCGTGGGAGACCCAGGCGCCCTCGTCGTCGATGCGGAGCTGCTCCAGCGCCTCGTCCACGGTGACCGAGCGGACCCAGCCCTCGCGCTGCTCGCCGTCCACGGTGGCCTTCACCAGGCGGCCGCGGTCCAGCGAGATCTTGCCGCCGTCGGAGACCTTGGCCTGGGGGCTCGGGCTCAGGGCGTCGTGCGCGCCGACCGTGATGCCCTCCTCGGCGAGGATCTCGCCGACGGTGGACTCGTAGGTCCGGACGGTCTTGGCCTCGCCGTCCACGTCGACCGTGATCGACTTGTCCATGGCGATGGCGGTCGCGCCCCCGCCGGAGATCGTCACCAGCACGGTGGCGACCGCGGCCTTAAGGAAGCGGCGCTTCCACTTCCCGGCGGCTTCGACCAGGGCGGCGGGCGGCGCGTCGGGTCGCTCGGCGCCCGGTGCGCCCGCGACGCGGTCCTGGGAGACCTCGTCCGGGATGATGATCGGCGGGAGGAGCGTCGTCTCGGCGTTGATGAGCCGGATCAGCTCGTCGACGTCGACGTTGGCGTTCGCCAGCAGTTCGTCGGCGTCCGGGCCGAGGACGTCGAGGACGTCGTTCGGCGTGATCGTGAAGACCGCGGTCTCCCAGTGCGCGTTGTCCCACTCGACCGGGTGCACCGGTCTGTCCAGGACGTCGACGCCGGTGGCCGGGACGTCTTTCACGGGCGTAAACCAGTCGGTGTCCTCGTTGAACGAGTTCACGGGGTTCCATACCTCCTGAAGGCGCGAAGTCCCGCAACGCGCGCGTTCGCTGTCGGTGGTCAGCTGCTGATCTCCGGCAACTCCCGTGCTGTTCGGCCTTCTCGCTTCTGGTGTGTCGACCCGCCCCGACCGCGGGTGCGCCCCGGCACTGGATACGTGGGGCACGGTCACGGGACCGTAACGGGTGTCGGGAGGTTGTGCAAACACCCTCGCGCGACTTGTGAGTTCAGTCACCCCGTCGGCGGTGCAGTGCGCTAGTCCGTTCGTCGCAAGGGGTATCAGTGCTGCGTTGCGTCACGGAGCCCGAAGATCCGCTCGGCGTTCCGGGTGATCGCTGAGGCCAGTTCCGCCAGGTCGGTCTCACGCAGGGTGGCGAGATCCCGCAGGGTGTAGTTCGCGCAATATGGTTCGTTCGGGCGACCCCGGTACGGGTGGGGCGTGAGGAACGGCGCGTCCGTTTCGACCAGCACGTGCTCCTCCGGCGCCCACCGCGCGGCTTCCCGGAGGGCGTGGGCGTTCCGGAAGGTCGCGGTGCCCGCGAAGGACAGCGTGAAGCCGCGCTCGACGCACCGCCGCGCGAATTCGAGGTCGCCGGAGAAGCAGTGGAAGACGACCTGCTCCGGCGCGCCCTCCTCGTCGAGGATCCCCAGGACGTCCTCGTGGGCCTCGCGGTCGTGGATCATCAGCGGCTTGCCGGTGTCCTTGGCGAGCCCGATGTGCCACCGGAACGCGGCCCGCTGGTCCTCGGGCGAGGCGTAGTCCCAGTAGTAGTCCAGGCCGGTCTCGCCGATCGCGACCACGCGCGGGTGCCCGGCCAGCTCGGTCAGCGCGGCCCGCTCGCGCTCGCCGAAGCCCGTGGTGCGGGTGGGGTGCAGCGCGACGGCGGCGAAGACCCGCTCGTCCCACGTGGCGGCCTCGGCGGCCCAGCGGGCGGCGTCCAGGTCGTCGGCGACGGTGACGACGCGGTCCACGCCGGCCTCGGCCGCCCGGTCGAGCATCGCCCTGACGTCCTGCGGCGTCCTGGCGCCGCAGGCGTCGAGGTGGGTGTGCGCGTCGACCACCGGCGCCGGGAGTGGTTCCGGCGCCGGCGGTCGTTCGCCCCTGCGCTTGGTCACCGGGTGATCGGGGCCCAGTCGGGGCCCTTCTCGCCCAGCTCCGGGTCGAGCTTCGCGAACAGCGGGCTCGGCTTGTCCAGCGGCCGGCCGACCTCGATCGGCGTGGACTCCCACCTGGCCTGCTCGGCGGCGTAGTCGCCGGTCAGCACCGGGTACCCGCGGTCCGGCACGTCGAGGTCCTGGACCTCGGTGACCCGGGGCTGCGCCGCCCACACGCCCTGGCCGCCCAGCAGCTCGTGCACCTTCTGCGCCGAGTGCGGCAGGAACGGCGTGAGCAGGGCGTTGGCGTCCTGGACGACCTGGAGGGCGGTGTGCAGGACGGTGTCCCGGCGCTCCGGGTCGTCCTTCAGCTTCCACGGCTCCTGGTCGGACAGGTAGCGGTTGGCCGCGCCGACCACCTTCATCGCCTCGGTCGATGCCTGCTTGAACCGCGAGCGGCGCAGGTGGCCGCCGACGACGTCGAACGCGCCGCGGCTCAGGGCCAGCAGCTCGTGGTCGGCCGCGGTCGGCGCGGTCGGCTTCGGCACCGCGCCCACGTTCTTGTGCGCCATCGAGATGGACCGGTTGACCAGGTTGCCCCACTCGTTGGCCAACTCGAAGTTCGTGCGGCGGACGAACTCCTCCCAGGTGAAGTCGGTGTCCTGGTTCTCCGGGCCGGCGACCGAGATGAAGTAGCGCAGCGCGTCGGGGCCGAACTCCCGGAGGAAGTCGGTCACGTAGATGACCGTGCCCCGCGAGGTGGAGAACTTCGAGCCGCTCATGGTGAGGAACTCGGACGACACGACCTCGGTCGGCAGGTTCAGCGGGCCGAACGAGCCGGGCTCGCCGCCCTTGGCGCCCTGGCCGTTCTGGCCGAGCAGCAGGGACGGCCAGATCAGCGAGTGGAAGACGATGTTGTCCTTGCCCATGAAGTAGTACCCCTGGGCGTCGCCGGTCCAGAACTCGCGCCAGGCGTCCGGGTTCCCGCTGCGGCGGGCCCACTCGACGGACGCGCTGAAGTAGCCGATCACCGCGTCGAACCACACGTAGAACCGCTTCATCGGCTGGTCGCGCCAGCCGTCCAGCGGGATGGGGATGCCCCAGTCCAGGTCGCGGGTGATGGCGCGCGGGCGCAGGTCGCCGATCAGGTTCTGGCTGAACTTGAGCACGTTCGGGCGCCACTCGGTGCGCGTCTGGAGCCAGCTGCCCAGGGCGTCGATGAACTGCGGCAGGTCCAGGAACAGGTGCTCGGTCTCGACGAACTTCGGGACCTCGCCGTTGATGCGCGAGCGCGGGTTCTTCAGGTCGGCGGGGTCGAGCTGGTTGCCGCAGTTGTCGCACTGGTCGCCGCGGGCGCCGTCGTAGCCGCAGATCGGGCAGGTGCCCTCGATGTAGCGGTCGGGCAGGGTGCGGCCGGTGGACGGGCTGATCGCGCCCATCTCGGTCTTGGGCACGACGTAGCCGTTGCGCCAGAGGGCGAGGAACAGCTCCTGGACGACGTGGTAGTGGTTGCCGGTGGTGGTGCGGGTGAACAGGTCGTAGGACAGGCCGAGGCCGTGGAGGTCCTCGGTGATCACGCGGTGGTACTTGTCGACGAGCTGGCGCGTGGTCAGGCCCTCCTTCTCGGCCTGGACCGAGATGGGGGTGCCGTGCTCGTCGGAGCCGGAGACCATGAGCACCCGGTGGCCCGACATGCGCATGAAGCGGGAGAACACGTCGGAGGGGACACCGAAACCGGAGACGTGACCGATGTGGCGGGGGCCGTTGGCGTAGGGCCACGCCACCGCGGTCAGCACGGAGGCACTCATGTGTTAAGCCTACGGAGGCGGGTCGGGCGGGTTTTCGCGGGTGGGGACTGTGCCGCCCGATCACGCGGACGGGGTTCGCCCGGTGGTGGACGGGGCGGCGACGGCCGACCCGGACGGGGAGCCCGCCCGGTCACCCCCCGCTGACCGCGGCGTCGTAGAGCGCCTTCTTGCTCACCCCCGCCGCCGCCGCGACCTCGGCCGCCGCCGTCTTCAGGCGTTCGCCGTCCGCCACGCGCCGCTTCACCTCGGCCACCAGCGACTCCAGGGACGGCCCCTCCCGGGGCTCGGCGGGCGCGAGCACCACCGTGACCTCGCCGCGCACCCCCTCCGCCGCCCACGACGCCAGCTCGCCCAGCGTCCCCCGCCTGACCTCCTCGTAGGTCTTGGTCAGCTCCCGGCACACCGCCGCCCGCCGGTCGGGGCCCAGCACGGCCACCGCGTCCACCAGGCTGTCCGCCAGCCGGTGCGGCGACTCGAAGAACACGCAGGTCCGGGGCTCGTCGACCAGGCCGGCGAACCAGCGCCGCCGCTCGCCGCCCTTCCGGGGCGGGAACCCGTCGAAGCAGAAGCGGTCCGAGGGCAGGCCCGACACGGCCAGCGCGGTGGTCACCGCCGACGGGCCGGGCAGGCAGGTCACGGTGATGTCCTCGGCCACGCACGCCGCGACCAGGCGGTAGCCGGGGTCGGACACGCTGGGCATGCCCGCGTCCGTCACCAGCAGCACCGTCGAGCCCTCTCTCATGGCCTCCAGCAGGCCCGGCAGGCGGGCCGTCTCCACCTGGTCGTAGAAGCTCACCACCCGGCCCGACGGGGTCACGTCGAGCGCGGCGGCCAGCGACCGCAGCCTGCGGGTGTCCTCCGCGGCGACCACCTCGGCCGTCGCCAGCGCGTCCACCAGGCGGCGCGAGGCGTCGCGAACGTCTCCGAGCGGAGTAGCGGCCAGCACCAAACGGCCTGATCCGGATACAGGTCTCACACCTCTCACCCTACGATCGGCTCCGTGAGCCTGATCGCACCGCAGTCCGCAGACGACGTGGTCGCCCCCGGCGAAGTGCCGCAGGCGGGCCCGCCCCCGGGCGCCGACCGCGAGTCGCGGGCGCGCCTGCTCGAACCCGGGCGGATGAGCGACCCCCTGCGGGGTTGGCTCATGACGCTGGCCGTGGCCCTGATCGGCGGGGCGGTGCGGTTCTGGAACCTCGGGTTCCCGACCGACAAGGGCACCCCGGTCTTCGACGAGAAGCACTACGTGCCCCAGGCGGCGCAGGTGCTGCGCAACGGCGGGTACGAGGACAACGCCGGCTACGAGCTGATCGTCCACCCGCCGCTGGGCAAGCAGCTCATCGCGATCGGCGAGTGGCTGTTCGGCTACGACGGCGTGGGCTGGCGGTTCACCGCGGCGCTCGCGGGCACGCTGACGATCGTGCTGGTGGTCCGGATCGCGCGGCGGCTGACGCGGTCGGACCTGATCGCCGCCATCGCCGGCGTGCTGCTCGTCGCGGACGGCCTGAGCCACGTGCAGTCCCGGATGGGGATGCTCGACTCCTTCCTGACGTTCTTCGTGGTGGCGGCGTTCGCGTGCCTGGTGGTGGACCGGGACCAGGTCCGCGCCCGGCTGGCGGTCGCGGTGCGCGAGGGCTGGGCGACCGCCTCGCCGTACGGGCCGTGGCTCGGTTTCCGCTGGTGGCGGTTCGCCGGCGGCATCATGCTCGGGCTCGCGTGCGGCGTGAAGTGGTCCGGGCTGTGGTTCATCGCGTTCTTCGGCGTGCTGTCGGTGCTGTGGAGCGCCACCGCGCGGCGGGCGGCGGGCGTGGAGCGGCCCTGGCTGGGCGCGTTCGTCCGGGACCTGCTGCCGTCGCTGTACGCCCTGCTGGTCGTGCCGGTGCTGGCCTACCTGGCGACGTGGTGGTCGTGGTTCGCCTCGGAGACCGGCATCGACCGGCACGTGGTGGGCACGAAGCTGCCCGACGACTCGTGGGTCCCCGACCCCCTGCGAGCGCTCTGGTACTACAGCAGCAACGTCTTCGAGTTCCACACGAACCTGGTCACCCCCGAGGGGAACCCGCACCCGTGGGAGTCGAAGCCGTGGACGTGGCCGATGGGCCTGCGGCCGATGCTCTACTACTACGAGGGCGCGTTGACCGGCTGCGGCGCGGCGACGTGCATCGGCGCGACCATGCTGATCGGCACGCCCGCCATGTACTGGCTGGCGTTCCCGGTGCTGGCGTGGGCGCTGTGGCAGGCGATCAGCCGGCTGGACTGGCGGTACGCGGCGGTGCTGGTCGGGTACGGCGCGGGCTTCCTGCCCTGGTTCGTCAACGTCGACCGGCAGATGTACCTGTTCTACGCGATGCCGATGGCCCCGTTCCTGGTCCTGGGCATCGCGCTGGCGCTGGGCGAGGTGCTGGGCCGCAGCACGGACGGCCCGGAGCGCCGCGGCACCGGCCGCCTGGCGGTGGCCCTCTACGTCGGCCTGGTGGTGGCCAACTTCGTCTGGCTGTGGCCGATCCTGAACGGCATCCCGATCACGCCGGAGATGTGGGACGCCCAGAAGTGGCTGCCGTCCTGGAACTGAGGCCGGCCGCCGCCCGGCGGGAACGGCGCGGGCGGTGCGGGCGGCGCGGCGGGGGTCGTCAGCGCGGCAGCTCGGTCAGCACGGGGTTGCGCAGCGCCTCGTAGATCACCGAGCTGCGGAAGCTGATCACCTCCCGCCGCTCGCTCAGCCGGTCGATGAGGAACGCGTGCAGGTGCTCCAGGTCCTGCACCGCCACGTGGATGAGGAAGTCGTCGTCCCCCGCCACTACGAACATCGCCAGCACCTCGGGCAGCCCGCCGATCGCCGCCTTGAAGTTGTCGATCACCGGGCGGCTCATCGGGCGCAGCCGGGCGGCCACGAAAGCCTGCACCGGGCGGTTCAGCGCGCCCAGGTCCACGTCCGCGTGGTAGCCCCTGACCACGCCGCGCTCGCGCAGCGCCCGCACCCGCTCCAGGCACGTCGACGGCGCCACGCCCAGCCGCCTCGCCAGCTCCCGGTTGGTCAGCCGCGCATCCAGCTGGAGGTTCCTGACGATCGCCGAATCAAGTTCGTCCACGCGCCGATCATCGCAAACGACGCCGAACGAAGTTCGGCACAGGTGGACAAGAGCGCCCAGGTGGATAACTTCGTTCCCACTCCACCGAACGAATGGACACCTCCGTGCTGCCCACCAAGCTCGTCCTCGTCCTGCGCGACGACCTGCCGCCCAACCTGGCCGCCAACGCCGCCGCCGTCCTCGGCCTGACCCTCGGCGCCCGCCTGCCGGGCGACCTGCTCGGCGACGACCTCGAGGACGCCGACGGCACCACCCACCTCGGCCTCAACACCCACCCGGTGCCCGTCCTGACCGCGCCCGCCGACCGGCTCAAGGCCCTCCACGGCTCCGAGGACGTGCTGACCGTCGGCTTCACCGAGGTCGCCCGCCGCTCCCGGACCTACGCCGAGTACACCGAGGCCCTGGCCGGCGAGAACGACCCCGAGTTCGTCGCCGTCGCCCTCCACGGGCCCCGCGCCGAGATCACCAGGCTGACCCGCAGGCTCCCGCTGATGACCTGAGCCGCGAGCGCGCGGCACCACGCGGAGACGGCGGCGGGCCCGACCGCCGCCGTCGGGGACGCCCGCTCAGCGCACGGGCCGGGTCGGCGGCTCCGGCCGGTCGATCATCCTCGTGACCGGCCCCTCCTTGCTCAGGCCCGCCTGCGACAGCCACGAGGACAGCTCGGCCCGGATCGCGGTCAGCGACGGCCGCTTGGCCGGGTCGGCGTCCAGCGCGTCGGTCAGCAGCCGGACGTGGGCGCTGTGCTGGGGCAGCTTCACGCACGGCTCGCCCTGCGCGGCGGCCATCAGCGAGGAGATCGGGTTCTCCCGCGACCCGCGCGGCGGCTGGCCGGTGAGCGCGTAGCTGACCGTGGCGGCGAGCTGCCAGGCGTCCGAGGCGGGGCTGGCGGCCTCGCCCCGGGCGGTCTCCGGCGCCAGGAAGTCGGGGGTGCCGACCATCATGCCGGTGGCGGTGAGCGTGCTGTCGCCCTTGGAGCGGGCGATGCCGAAGTCGATCAGGTGCGCGGTGCCGTGGGTGTCCACGATGACGTTGGACGGCTTCACGTCCCGGTGCAGCACGCCCTGCTCGTGCGCGGCGACCAGCGCGTCGGCCATGTTCACCCACAGCCGGGCGGCCAGCGTGTCGGCCAGCGGGCCCTGCTTGAGCACCACCTCGGACAGCGGCGGCCCGTCGATGTACTCCATGATGATCGCCAGGCCGTCCGGGTCCTGCACGATGTCGAACACGCGCACGCAGTTCGGGTGCCGCACGGCCGCCAGGGCGCGGGCCTCGCGCACCATGCGCTGCTCGGTCTCGTTGTCCGGCGCGTGCGCGAGCTTCACCGCGACCGTGCGGGCGAGCTGCTCGTCCACGGCCAGCCAGACCGTGCCGAACCCGCCGCGGCCGAGCTGGCGGATGCGCCGGAACCGGCCGCCGGCCGGGTTCCACACCTTGCCCGAGTCCGCCGCCGGCGCCGGGTTGGAGCCCACCTGGTGCCCGCCGGACGCCGCGTTGGGCCCGAACGGCAGCGGACCGGGCGTGTCGGCCAGCCGGGCGGGCTGCTCCACGCGCGTGGGCGGCGGGGACGTCGGCGTCGGCTGGGACATCGGCGGGGGTGTCGGCTGGGACATCGGCTGGGGCGTCGGGCGCACCTCGGCGACCCGCGTCGGCGGGTACTGCCGGTTCGGCGGCGGCACCGGCCGGTACGGCGCGGGCTGGTAGGGCGGGATCTGCGCGGGCTGGTAGGGCGGCGGCTTCTCCGACTGGTACGGCGGCGGCTTCTCGGGTTGGTACGGCGGCGGCTGCCGGTCCTGGGGCTGGGTCTGCTTGGGCCGGCCCTGCTGCGGCTGCGGCTGGGTCTGCCGGGGTGGCTGCTTCTGAGGTGGCTGCTTCTGGGGCGGCGGCGTCCTGGACGCCGCGGGTTGCGGGTCCGGGGTCCCGCGATCGCGACCGGGGCGGTTGAGCATGGCGGTAGTCAACCCGAAAACCTTGACCACCAGGGAGCCCAACAGGGCTATCGGGAAGTACCCGAGCAGCAGGTGGCCCACGAGCGTCACCGGCAGTGCCGACGTGGTCACCAGCAGCACCAGGAACGGCGGCCAGAACACCCGGCGCGGCCAGTTCGGGCCCAGCCGGAAGGCGGAGCCGGCCTGGAGCATGACGAACAGCAGGCACAGCAGCGCCAGCACGCCCGTCACCACGCCCGCGACCATGTAGAGCACGCGGCCGTCGCCGAACGCCGTGATGATCGACGGCGCGCCGACCAGGTAGTCGAACTGGGTGAACGCCACGCAGGGCGACTCGTCCAGGGACCGGACGCCCTCCAGCCGGCCGGTGCGCAGCAGCTTGTAGGTGGCCGAGAACGCCACCCACGGCAGCACCAGCGTGCTCATCACGCCGAGCACGGCGAAGACCGCGCCGGTGACCGGCCCGTAGGAGTTGCCGACGACCCGGCGCACGGTGATCGACAGCAGCGCGGCGACGGTCGGCAGGACCCCGATGAGCGCGCCGAACGCGGTGGTGGTCCACGCCCAGTCGCCGGGGCACAGCGACACGCCCACCCAGTCGTGCAGCCACGCCAGCAGCGACTCGGCCAGCTCCACGACGCGCACCACCCCTTCTCCTCGCCTCTCAGGGTACGGGTGCGGGGCGCGCCACCGGTGACGCGAGACCGACGCGGTCCTGTTCCGCGCTGGTCACGGCGCTGTCACGGCGGGTCGGAGGAGAGGCCGGGAGTCGCGGCGAAAAAAGGGGGGCCCGGCCGAAGCCGGGCCCCTCCCCGCGCGTGCGGTTGCCGCTAACCCACGCGCTCCCACAGAGCAGGCACCGAAGGTGGATCCCAGCCTGTTTGGGACGTGTGCCCCTGCAAGCACCTGTACCCGACGCCGTCGTACGTCACGAGGGAGCCGGCCGCGTACGCGACGCCTGGCTGCCAGGAGGTCTGGCCCGGGTTCGTGGTCGTCGTGGTCGGTGACGTCGGGTCAGTCGTCGGCGACCCGTCCTCGACGATCAGCTTCAGGCCGTACGCCTGGAGGATCTCGTTGACCGGCTGGAAGTAGATCGTCCCGCCGGACGTGCAGTTCCCGGAGCCACCGGAGGTGACGCCCTGCGCCTGGTCACCGGTCAGCCACGAGCCGCCGGAGTCGCCGGGTTCGGCGCAGGCGTTCGTGCGGGTCAGACCGGTGATGGTGCCCTCGGGGTAGGTGACCGAGGCGTTCTTCTGCTGGATCGTGCCGCAGCGCCACCCCGTGGTGGAGCCGGAACGGCACACCGAGGCGCCCACGGCCGCCTCGGTGCTGCCCCGCACCGGCACGGTGCCGGGGTAGCGGTTGACCAGCGGCCGGCCGGTGTTGCCCGCCGCCGTGCGGACCCACCCGTAGTCGTTGCCGGGGAAGCTCGACGCGACGACCGAACCGGTGGGCTGGGTGGTGGCGGTGCCCGCGCGGCCGCAGTGCCCGGCCGTGACGAAACCGCCTTCGACGGGGAACCCGATGGAGCACCGGGAGCTGCCGAAGTAGTAGGCGTTGCCGCCGATCACGTCGATCAGCGGGCGCGGCTCCTCGGTGGAGCGCTCGACCCGGACCGCCGCCCCGGTCAGGCCGCTGGCCTCGGCGAACGCGCGGCCGGCCGTGACGTCGCCGGCCAGCACGACGACCGAGTTGGTGGGCACGTCGACGTACCAGCCGGGCACGCCGTCGGGCACGTTGCGCGCGTTGCGGTCGAGCTTGACCTTGAGCGCGTCGAGCTGCGCCAGGGTGCGGGTGACGAGCCTGGGCGTCGCGCCCGCGTCCTCCACCGCCTGGATCTGGGACGACGCGGTCACGCCGACGACCAGCTCGGTGGCGTCGGCGTTGAGCCAGGCGCCCGCGAAGGCCGGTCCGAGGCGCGCCTTCAGGGTGCTCTCGGTCGCGGAGGCCGCGGCCTCCCGCGAGATGCGGGCGCGCGCCTCGTCCGGGGTGATCTTGAAGTCGCGGGCCATGGCCGCGACGAGGCCGCCGTCCGGGCCCGAGGGCGGTGGTGGTCCGGCGGTGGCCGTGGTGGTCAGGGCGGCGGCCAGGCCGGCCGCGCCCAGGACCGCCGCGGCCATCGCGGCAACGGGTCGTCGAGTCATCCGCTGTCTCCTCGCAGGGGGTGGTGACACGGGATTCGCCACCCGACGCTAGCCGGCGGGGAGGGTGCGGCGGATATGCCAGTCGGGTCCTAACGCCGCGTTATGGTCCAGTCCAATTTCTAGAGCAGGCTCAGCTGCGTGCCCTTCCGCCTGCGGCGCGGGACGGCCGCGCCGACCTGCTCGAAGGACTCCAGCGACGCCAGGAACGGCGAGCGCGGGCGCGCGGTGGTGTGGCTGAGGAACAGGTGCCGCTGTGCCCGGGTCATGCCGACGAACAGCAGGCGGCGCTCCTCGTCGACGGCCTCCGCGTCGTCCTCGCCGGGCCACCGCATCGGCAGCAGGCCGTCCTCGCAGCCGACGACGAACACCACCGGGAACTCCAGGCCCTTGGAGGCGTGCAGGGTCAGCAGCGAGATGCGGTCGGCCCGCGGGTCCCACGTGTCGACCTCGACGCCCAGCGCCAGCTCCGCGCGGAACCGCTCGACGTCCGCGCCGCAGTCGGCGGCCAGGGGCTTGAGCAGCTCGTAGGCCGTGTGGTCGTCGCCCGCCACCGCGCGCACGCGCTCCAGCACCGTGCCGCCGGGCGCGTGCGCGACCTCGTGCGCGATCCGGGCCACGCCGGGGCGGTCGGCCAGCCGGTCGTGCGAGCGCTTCTGGAACGGCAGGCCGGACCTCGTCAGCGCCTCCACCAGGGCGCGGGACTGGCGGTCGGTCCGGTACAGCACGGCGAAGTCGGAGAAGCCCAGGCCCCGCGTGCCGTCCGAGGAGACCCGGCCGCTGTCGAGCGCGTGGAACGACGCGCCGCCCAGCACCTGCTCGACGGTCCGCGCCACGAACGCCGCCTCGGCGGCCTCCGACGCGGCGTGGTGCACGCCGATCGCCGCGTCGCCGTGGTCCGCCATCGGCGTCAGCTCGCGCCCCGGCACCAGCGACGACGGCGCGATGACCTCCAGCGCGCCGCGCACCACGGCCGCGGACGACCGGTAGTTGCGGGTCAGGTGCACGGTCCGCGCGGTCGGGAAGTCCTCCCGGAAGCGCAGGAAGAACCCGACGTCCGCGCCGCGGAACCGGTAGATCGCCTGGTCCGGGTCGCCGATCGCGGTCAGGTCGCCGTCCGGCGGCGCGAGCAGCCGCAGCAGCCGGTACTGCTGCTCGTCCACGTCCTGGTACTCGTCGACCGACACCCACCGCCACCGGTCGCGGTAGGCCGCCACCAGCTCGGGCGAGCCCTCCAGCAGCGCCAGCGGCAGCGAGATCAGGTCGTCGAAGTCGACCAGGTCCCGCTCCCGCAGCGCCGCGAGGTACCGCTCGTCGCGGGCCTCGACCAGCTCCCTGGCGGCCTTGTCGTCCGCGGCCAGGGTCCGCGCGACCTCAAGCCGCAGGTCCGGGTCGGCCACGCCGAAGGACGCCGACAGCCCCACCGCCGCGTGGTGCTCGCGCAGCACCAGCACCCCGAGCGAGTGGAACGTCGCGATGGTCAGCCCGGCCGCGTGCTCCGGCGCTA
Organism: Actinosynnema sp. NPDC059797; assembly: GCF_042732085.1. Lineage (NCBI taxonomy): Bacteria > Bacillati > Actinomycetota > Actinomycetes > Pseudonocardiales > Pseudonocardiaceae > Actinosynnema > Actinosynnema sp. NPDC059797. Next base: position 5,194 of record NZ_JBHWIE010000030.1, on the reverse strand, counting down.
GCGCGGCCAGCCGCTCGGCCATCTCCTCCGCCGCGCGGCGGGTGAACGTGATGGCCAGGCACGACGAGGCGGGCACGCCGCGCGAGGTCACCAGGTCCGCGATCCGGTGCGTCAGCGTCCGGGTCTTGCCCGTGCCGGGCCCGGCGATGATCAGCAGCGGCCCGCCCTCGACCTCGGCGGCCGCGCGCTGCTCCGGGTCGAGCCCGTCGAGCAGCGACCCGCCGGCCGGCGCGGGCGCGGCGACCGGCGGCGGTTCCTCCACAGTGGACCGGGCGGGCGCCCGCCGCGGCGGTTCGGCGGGTCGCCGCTCGACGGGTTCGGCGTCGAACAACGCGAACGACGCGGCGCGCCGGGCCAGCTCGCCGGGTTCGAACACCCGGATCACGCCGTACTCGCCGTCGTAGCCGGAGTCCCGCACCACCTCGCCGCGCCGCAGCCGCGCCACCGCCTCGGCCAGCAGCGGCGAGTGCGCCGCGATGTCGTCCACCGGCACGTCCTGGAGGATGACCAGCTCCGGGCCCAGGGCCGCGGTGAGCTTGTCGACCTGCGCCAGCACCTTCTTGCTCTTCGGCCCCACGTCGAGGATCTCGCCCATGATCTCCGGCAGCGGCACCAGGCTGGTGAACCCGCCCGCGGGCTCGGGGTCGTCGCGGTCGGCCAGCTCCTCCACGCGGCTGAGCACGCCGACCGTCAGCGGCTTGGCGCACACCGGGCAGATGCCCTTGTGCGCCAACGTCTCCTTGGGCTCCATGCGCACGCCGCACTTGCGGTGCCCGTCGACGTGGTACTTGCCCTCCTCGGGGAAGAACTCCAGCGTGCCGGCGAAGCCCTCACCGGTCTCCAGCGCGCGCCGCACCGCGTGATAGTCCAGGTCCGTGTCGAACACCGTGGCCTCGCGGCCCAGCGCGGGCGGCGAGTGCGCGTCGGAGTTGCTGACCAGCCGGTACCCGTCCAGGCTGGACACCCGCCGGTTCATGTCGGGGTCGGAGGACAGCCCGGTCTCCACGGCGAAGACGTGGTCGGCCAGGTCGGCGTAGCAGTCCCGCACCGCGTCGAACCCGGACTTCGAGCCGAGCACCGCGAACCACGGCGTCCAGACGTGCGCGGGCACCAGGTAGCCGCCGCACTCCAGGGTGATCTCCAGCAGGTCGCGCGAGTCGAGCCCGAGGATCGGCCGGCCGTCCGAGCCGATGTTGCCGATCTTGGCCATGCGGGCGTTGAACCGGGCCGCGGACTCCAGGTCGGGCATGTAGACCAGGTGGTGGACCTTGCGCGTGTGGCCGTCGCGCTTGTAGATCGTCGAGATCTCCACCGACAGCATGAACCGCACCGGCGCGGCGGCCAGCGACGGCGGCAGGGTGCGGTCGATGTCGCGGTCGAGGTCCTCGCGCAGCCGGAACAGGCCGGGCGCCGCCTCGACCAGGTTCTCGGTCAGGTGGTCGTACCAGGCGGGGTGGGTGAAGTCCCCGGTGCCGACGAGCGAGATGCCCTTGCGCCGCGCCCACCACGTCAGGTGTTCGAGGTCGCAGTCGCGGCTGCACGCCCGGGAGTACTTGGAGTGGATGTGGAGGTCGGCCACGAAACGCACCGAACCGATGGTAGACCCGCCCACCGACAAGTCCGCCGGGTGGCGGCCGACCCGGTGCGCCCGCCGCCGCTCAGCCGGTGCCCCCGTCGACGAGCAGGTGCTCGGTGCCCCACTCCCCCAGCGGCTCCAGGGCCCGGTTGAGCGCGTGCCCGAGGTCGGTCAGCGAGTACTCGACCCGGGGCGGCACCTCGTCGTGCACCTCGCGGCGCACCAGGCCGTCCCGCTCCATCTCGCGCAGGTGCGAGGCGAGCACCTTCTCGGTCACCCCCGGCAGCTCCCGGCGCAGCCGGCCGAAGCGGCAGCTCGGGTGCGCCCCCAGCGCCCAGAGGATCGAGACCTTCCACTTGCCCTCGATCACGGCCATCGCCGCGTCGAGGCCGCACCGGTGCGCGATCGCCCGCACGTCCACCCCTCCTGCCTGCTCGCTTCCCCCAGGGTAACCACGCACCCGCAAGTGCGTACTTGATCAACCGGGTGCGCCGGGGCGAGCCTGGCGCCATGACCAAGACCCCGTTGACCCTGCTCGGACTCGGCGCGATGGGCGCCGCCCTCGCCGAGGCCTGGCTCGCCGCCGGCCACCCGCTGACCGTGTGGAACCGGACCCCCGCCCGGGCCGCGCCCTTCGCCGGCCGGGCGACCGCGGCGGCCACGGCCGCCGAGGCGGTGGCCGCCAACCGCCTCGTCGTGCTGTGCCTGCTGGACGACGACTCGATCGGCGAGGCCCTGGCCGGCGTCGACCTCGCCGGCAAGGACGTCGTCAACCTGACCACCGGCACCCCGGCCCAGGGCCGCGCCCGCGCGGAGTGGGCGCGGGAGCGCGGCGCCCGCTTCCTCGACGGCGGGATCATGGCGGTCCCGCCGATGATCGGCGCGCCGGGCTCCGGCGCCTACGTGTTCTACAGCGGCTCGCCCGACCTGTTCGAGGAGCACGAGGCGGTCCTGGCCGCCCCCGCGGGCGCCAGGTACGTCGGCGGGGACGCGGGCTTCGCCGCCCTGCACGACGTGGCGCTGCTCAGCGGCATGACCGGGCTGTTCGCGGGCGTCACCCACGCCTTCGCCCTCATCCGGAAGGAGGACATCGCGCCGACCTCGTTCGCGCCGCTGCTCGCGGACTGGCTCACCGCCATGACCCCGTTCGTCCACCGGCTCGCGGAGCGGCTGGAGAGCGGCGACTACACCACCGGCGTGGTCTCCAACCTCGCCATGCAGGTCACCGCGAACGCGACCCTCGTCAGCACGGCCGAGGACCAGGGCGTGAGCCCCGAGCTGCTGGCGCCGTACTTCGCCCTGGAGGCGCGCCACGTCGCCGCCGGCAACGGCGACGAGGACGGGGCGGGCCTGGTCGACCGGCTCATCACCGGCTGACGCGCGCCCCGGTCCTCCGTGGACGGCCGGGCGGGGTGGCCGGACCACCCCGCCCGGCTCGACGTCACTCGCCGGCGCCCAGCGGGCGCTCCGGCGCCGCCGTCCCGTCGGCCGACCCGTCGCGCAGGTGGACGAACCCGGTGTACCCCTGCGCCTCCAGGCGGTTGAGCTGGGCCGGGAGCTTGCCGCTGCGCCGCAGCACCGTGGTCTCGCGACCCTTCGCGCGTTCCCGGCGGGCGCGCTCCAGCGCGGCGGAGATCGGCACGTCCGCCTCGAACAGCACGGCCAGGGCCGAGCGGGCGGGCGCCTCCGCGATCAGGTCCACGATGCGCTCGAAGCCCAGCGAGAACCCGCAGGCGGGCACCTCCCTGCCCAGCGAGCGGCCCACGAGCCTGTCGTACCGGCCGCCGCCCGCGACGGACAGGGACGACTCCGGGTGCGAGATCTCGAAGATCTGCCCCGTGTAGTACCCCATGCCCCGCACCAGGGTGGGGTCGAACTGCCAGCCGACCGCGCGGGTCGCGCCGAGGTCGGCCAGGCACCCGACCGTCGTGGCGAGGTCGGCCACCACCTCGTCGGCCAGGTTCGGCACGGCGTCGGCGAGCCGGTCCGCGACCTCGGCCGCCTCCAGCCCGGTGAGCCCCTCGACGACCGACCGGACCTCGTCCACGGCCTTCGCGGGCAGGCCGCGCTTGTCGACCAGCTCGGCGCGGACGCCGTCCCACCCGATCTTGTCGAGCTTGTCCAGGCCGATGAAGAAGCCGGACCACTCGGCCTCGGCGAGCCCCGCGTGCGCGGCCAGCGCCGACAGGAAGCGCCGGTCGGACAGCCGGACGGTGGTGCCGGTGATCCCGACCGCGTCCAGCGCCTCGGTCGTCGCCTCGATCAGCTCCACCTCGGCGAGCACCGTGCCGTCGCCGACCAGGTCGATGTCGCACTGGTAGAACTGCCGGTAGCGGCCCTTCTGGGGGCGCTCGGCCCGCCACACGGGTGCGAACTGGAACGCGCGGAACGGCGCGGGCAGCGCGGCGTGGTTGTTGGCGTAGAACCGGACCAGGGGCACGGTCAGGTCGAACCGCAGGCCCAGGTCGACCAGGTCCGAGACCCGCGTGCCCGCCTCGACCTCCTCGCCGAGGCCCCGCTTGAGGACCTGGAAGATCAGCTTCTCGTTCTCGCCGCCCTCACCGCCGCGCAGCCGCCGGATGTCCTCCAGGGCGGGCGTCTCGATGCGGTGGTAGCCGTAGCGGCGGTAGACCTCGCTGATCCTGCCCAGCACGTGGTCGCGCACGGCGACGCTGTCCGGGAGCAGGTCGCGATTGCCTCGCGGCGGACTGTTGTCGATCTTCACCTTTCGGCCCCCTGCGGCTCGCGGTTCGAACCGCTGAAAGGTACTCCCCCCGCCCCGGACCCCCGGAGGCGATCATCACCCGTTCGGCAGATCACCCGGTCCCCACCCCTCGGCGAGGCTCCGCGGATGGGGGAATGGCGAAGGGTGGCCCCGCACGGGAGCCGCCCGAACCGCCACCGGGACCGGGGCACCTCCGACGTGGTCCCGGAGCAGGTGGACCGCAAGGGCAGGATCACCCCGTGACCGGTGAGCCGAACCCTCCGCCCGACCCCGACGAGCACTGGCGCGCGGAGATGCTCGCCGCCATCAGGTCGGGCGACCCGCAGGTGGCGAACCCCGCGCTGCTGGAGCTGACCTACGACGACCCCGACGGCGAATGGGTGGAGCCGATCCTGCTCGAACACCTGGCGCCGGGGTACGACGTCCAGCTGCGCCGCCTGGCCGCGACCTGCCTCGGCCACCTGGCACGCATCCACGGCAAGATCACCAGAGGAACCGCGGTGCCCGCCTTGCGCGCGCTGATGTCCGATCCCGTCCTGGGCGGCACGGCCGAGGACGCGCTGGACGACATCGACCGGTACGCCCCGGAATAGCAGGTAAGAGGTCGACCGACACCCATCCGACAGGGCTCCGACCACCACGCGGCCCCCGCGATCCCCTCGTGCGCCGGAGATCGGCGAACGTCCGGGGTTCCCCGGTCAGCCGACCTCGCGGTCGGCTGCCGATCCGGCGACGAAGCCGGCCGGCAAGGGGGTCCGGGGGCGAAGCCCTCCGGGCGGGGTCCGGGGGTTGCACCCCCGGGAGAAATGACGAGGCGAGGTGTGTTTTTGGGGTCCGCCAAAACCACACCCCCCAACCCCACAGGTGCGGGGGTGTGTTTTAAAAAAAAAACA